>NZ_JBFAIM010000001.1:415836-490711 GCF_040654715.1 Nonomuraea sp. NPDC050643
TCGGTCCTTGGCCAGGCCCGAACATGGGCCCGCTTCCTTGCCCCTGCCCCTGCCCCTGCCCATGTCCCAGCCCTTGCCCCGGGCCCGATCCTTGCATGGGCCCTGGCATCGACCCAGCTCCAGCTCCAGCTCCAGCCCCAGCCCAGGGACCAGGGCCTGGTGTCGGTCCGGTTCCAGCCCAGGCACCCGCTCCGGCCTCTGGTGTCGGTCCGGTTCCCAGGCCCGGCATGGCGTTCTGGCCGCTGAGCAGCCGCAGGATCACATCCCGCATCGTCGGCCGTGCCCGCGCATCCTTGGCCAGGCAGGCGTACACGATCGACCGCATGGGCTGCGGCAGGTCACCGAGCTGGGGTTCGTTGTTCAGGATCCGGTTGATGATCGCGGGCAGCGTGTCCTGCCCGAACGGCGGCGTCCCCGTACCGGCCCACACCATGACCGACGCCCACGCGAACACGTCCGCGGGCGGCCCGACCGGCTGCCCCGCCAACTGCTCGGGCGCCATGTACGCGGGCGTCCCCACGATGCCGCTGGTGTGCGTGACGGCCTCGTCGAAGGCCCTGGCGATGCCGAAGTCGATGACGCGGGGCCCGCCCGGCCCGAGCAGCACGTTCGCGGGCTTGAAGTCGCGGTGGACGACGCCCGCCTCGTGGATGGCGGCCAGTGCGGTGGCCGTGGCGACCGCGAGCCGCTGCAGGTCGGCCCCACTGTGGCGGCCCGCCTGTTGCAGGGAGGGGCCTTCGACGTACTCGGTGACGATGTACGGCTGCGCCCCCAGCGAGGCGTCGAGCACCTGCGCGATGCAGAACGGCTCCACCCGCCGCGCGGCCGCGATCTCCTTGCCGAGCCGCGCGTCGAACCCGGCCCCTTCACGCAGCACCTTGACCGCCACGGAGCGGCCGTCGGGCGTCTGGCCGAGGTACACGGTGCCCTGCCCGCCCGCGCCTAATCGGCCGAGCAGGCGATATGCCCCTACTGCCGCCGGATCGTCCTCCCGCAGCGGTTCGACGTGCGCCATGAGAGAAGTGACTCCTGAGACGGGTGCAGCGGATCTTTACGTACGATAGCGACTCATTTATGGATTTGTAGTGAAGTTACCGAGTCGTCGGAAACCTTCCTGTCGTTCGGCCGTAAAGTAGTGGATCATGCCTCTGGCCACGGACACCGAGCTCGAACGGTCCACAGTGGTGGCCAACCGCCTGATGAACCGCGAGCGCCGCCTGCGTGCCTACGACCGCGAACTGGGCATCGACATCCTCGGCCTGCTGCGCGCCTCCGGCACCCGGCCGCTCCGCTGGCTGGACCTGTGCTGCGGAGCCGCGTACGCCCTCGGCGAGGCCGCCCACCATCTCGGCTCCGACGCCGAGATCACCGCCTCGGTGACCACCTGGCGTCCCGACCTGGTCCGCTTCGCCGCGCACGCCGCCACGGCGGTCCTCCTCTTAACGGGCGTCGCCCAGCTGGCCCGGGGCGCAAGGGGCTCGCCAGCCGTCCTTCGCCCGCTGGGTTCAAAGTGCCGGGGGGCTCGTCATCCCGTTGTCTTCGGGTTGCTGGGTTGGCGTGCAAGGGATTCGTCGCCGCGCCGTCCTTGGCGGGTCGGGTCGGGGCGCAGTGGGCTTATCGGCTTGCCGTGTCCGGTCTGCTGGGTCCGGGCGTAAGGTCTCGTGGCTTGTCGTCCCTGGCCTGGCCCGCCGGGTCGGGTGTAAGGGAGGCGGCACCGGTTCGCCCGGCGCCGTGGAGGTGAGGGCGGGAAGGGCTCGTCCTTCGCTCTTCGGGGCCCGTCGTGGTCAGGGGGTGGCGGGTTCGTCGCTCGTACGTCGGCGCTCGTAGTGGCGCGCCGCGCGGGCGCGGTTGCCGCATGACGGCTTGCACCATTCCTGTCGGCCATGGCTCTTGAGGAAATACCGCACACACCGCGGCGCACTACAGGCCCGCAACTGCTCGCGTTCCGGCCCGTTCAGGAAGTCGATGGCGGCACGGGCGAGCGCGGCCAGGAGCCGGACGCGCACATCCGGCTCCTCCGACAGCATCCGCGTCCGGGGAGCCTCGCCCTGCGGCCATTCCAGTCGCGGGACCACCGCCTCCCGCGCGGCCACCCCGTTGACGTGCGCCAACGCCTCCTCCACTGGCATCAGCCGATGCGCGTCGGCCCGGCTGGGCGGCGCAGGACTGACCGCCCGCGCGAACAACGCCCGCACGGCCCTCCGCAACGCGACGATCTCCGCCCGGAACTCCTCGTCCACCAGCAGCCCGTCCACCCCAGCTCGCTCCACTGGCAGCCCGCTCACGCCGACCTGCGCCGTTGGTGGTTCTCCCGGCCCTGCTTGTTTCGCTGGCGGCTCTCCCATCCCGCCCCGCCTCACCGAGGGTTCGCCCGCACTGGCCCGCCCCGCTGGCGGTTCTTCTGCCGTGGCCTGGCTCGCCGGTGGCTTTTCTGTGCTGGACTGCTCCGTCAGCAGGTCGTCCTGTTGCCTCAGCCATCGCGCCGTGCCCTGGAGGGTGGACAGGTCGTCGGTCACGCCGCCGGTTCCGTCGTGGCGGATCGTGCTCGCCAGTTCCAAGGCCAGCCAGCGCTCCACAACGCCTCTCCCTTCTTCCCCCGGGGCTCGCTTGCCCCCGTCCCAGCCACACTCTAAGGTCTCTAACGGTAAATCTTAATTTTCCATTAGAAGGAGGACCGTTGCTCCTCGCCCACATCAGCGACCTGCACCTGGACGGCACCGAGCGGGCGACCCGGCGCGCCACCCGGGTCATGGACCACCTGAGGGACATGCCGCAGCAGGTGGACGCCCTCCTGGTCACCGGCGACATCGCCGACCACGGCGCCGAGGCCGAGTACGAGGAGGCGGCCCGGATCCTGACCGCCCCCTTCCCCGTGCTGACCTGCCCCGGCAACCACGACGCCCGCCCGGCCTACCGTAAGGCCCTGCTGAGTGAGCCTCCCGGCACCGCCCCGATCAACGAGGTCCACCACATCGCCGGCACGGCCATCCTGATGTGCGACTCGACCATCCCCGGCCGCGACGAGGGCCTGCTGGACGCCGCCACCCTCGCGTGGATGGACGCCACCCTGGCGGAGCTCGACCCGGGCACCTCGGCCCTGATCGCCTTCCACCAGCCACCCGTACGGCTCCACCACCCGCTGCCCGACTCCTGCCGCCTGGAGCGCGAGGACCGGTTGGCCGCCCTGCTGGATGCCCATCCCCAGGTCGTCGCCGTCCTCACCGGCCACGCCCACACGGCGGCCGCCACCATGTTCGCCGCCCGCCCGCTGATCGTGGGCCCCGCCGTCACCTGGACCCTGCGCATGCCCTGGGAAGGCGACCGCCCCGCCGACCGCGACCAGCCTCCCGGCCTGGCCTTTCACATCCTCGACGACGAGCGCCGCCTGACCACCCACTACCGTGTCGTGCTCTGACCCCGATGATCCACCCGTACGCCGTCGCGGGCTTCCTGCTCGCGATCCTGCCCCTGATCGCCACCCCAGGAGCCAGCCTGACCCTGCTGGTGGGGCAGGTCACCACCGGAGGCCGCCGCCAGGCCCTGCCCGTCATCCTCGGCACGACCACCGGCCTGTACGTCCACGCCACCCTCGCCCTGGCCGGCCTGTCGGCCCTGGTCATGCACTCCAGCCAGGCCTTCACCGCCGTCAAGCTGACCGGCGCCGTCTACCTCATCGGCCTGGGAATCTGGACCTGGCGCTCCACGGCCCCGAAGGAGCCGCGCCGCCACGGCCAGAAATCCCCCTATGTCCAGGCGCTGCTCTCCAACGTCCTCAACCCGAAGGCCGCCTCCATCTACCTGACACTCGCCCCCCAGTTCATCGCGCCGGAGCGGCCCTTCCCCGCCCAGATCCTCACCCTGGCCACCGCCCACGCCCTCCTCATGGTCCTGTGGCTCCTCACCTGGGCGTTCCTCATCCACCGGGCGACCCACGTGCTGCGCCGCCCCTGGTTCAGGCAGGCGATCGCCAGGATCACCTCACTGGTGCTCGTGACCCTCGGTCTCCGAACGGCCCTGAGCTGAAAGGATGAAGGGCATGCTGCACGTGCTGCTGGTCCGCTACACGGCCCCGCCCGACCAGGTCACCCCGCACGTCCCGGGCCACGTGGCCTACCTGGAGCGTCGGCACGCCGACGGCACGTTCCTGCTCTCCGGCCAGACGGTCCCCGACAGCGTCGGCGGCGTCATCCTGGCCGTCGGCTCCCGCGAGCACGTGGAGCGGGTGGCCGCCGAGGATCCGTTCGCGGTGGCGGGCGTGGCCGCCTATGAGATCGTCACCGTCGAGCCGGGCCGCCTCGACGACGACCTGCGCAAGCTGCTCGGCTAATCGCGGGCGCGGGGCAGCGCGACGGCCACCACCAGCCCGCCCCCGTCACGGGGCCGCGCCCTGACGTCCCCGCCGTGCGCCGTGGCCACCGACCGGACGATCGACATCCCCAGCCCCGCGCTCGTCCCCGTCACCGTCCGTTCGGTCCCGAGCCGGTGGAACGGCTTGAACAGCAGCGGCACGTCGTACGGCGGCACGATCGGCCCGGTGTTGCTGACCTCCACCTCGACCTTCCCCCCGGACACGGTACGGCTCACCACCCGCACCCACCCGGTGCCGTCGTCGACGTTGTACCGGATGCCGTTCTCGACCAGGTTGTGCACCAGTCGTTCGAGCAGCAGCGCGTCCCCGGTGGTGGGCGCCTGCGCGAGGACCTCGTACACGGTGACCTTGGCGTCGGCGGCGTCCTGGGCGGTGTGCGTGACGACGTGCGTCACCACGTCGGCCAGGTCCACCGGCGACCGGTCCGTGATCTCCTGCTCGGATCTGGCCAGCAGCAGCAGCCCGCTGATGAGGCGTTCGTGGCGGGTGTTGATCTCCAGCAGGCTCTCGCCCAGCTCCTTGACGTCGGTCGAGGCCGTACGCCGGTGCATGGCCAGCTCGACCAGCGCCCGGTTCAGGGTCAGCGGCGTACGCAGCTCGTGCGAGGCGTTGGCCACGAACCGGCGCTGCCCGTCGAAGGAATGGTCGAGCCGCTCCACCATGGTGTCGAACGTGTCGGCCAGATCCTTGACCTCGTCGGCGGGCCCGGTCAGCGCGATCCGCTCGTGCAGGCCGCGCTCGGCCATGGGGGCGGCGGCGATCTTGCGGGCGGTGGCGGTGACCAGGTGCAGCGGGGCCAGCACCCGGCCGGCGACCACCCAGCCGAGGCCGACGGCCGCGCCGCCGACCACGACGAGCGAGATCAGGCCCTGCGTGATCAGCGACGTGACGGCGGCGGCGCGCAGCTTCGCCTCCTGCACCCGCATCCAGTCGACCGCGTCCTCGCCGCGCAGCGTGGTGCCGTCCTTGGTGAAGATCAGGTTCTTGGACTTGCCGGGCTCGCTGACGAACCGGCTCTCGAAGGACTCGTTGAGCTGCTGGTTGAACAGGAGATAGGTGACGCCGAGCAGCGTCAGGCCGGCGAGGAAGAAGACGGCGCCGTACACGAGGGTGAGCCGCAGCCGCAGAGTGGGACGCAGGCGCGCCCTCGCCAGGAGGTTCATGCGATGCGGTAACCCACGCCCGGCACGGTCTCCACGACCGGCGGTTCGGCGAGCTTGCGGCGCAGCTTGAGGATGGTGAGCCGCACCGCGCCCGTGAACGGGTCGGCGTGCTCGTCCCACGCCTTCTCCAGGAGCTGCTCGGCGGAGACGACGTTCCCGCCGGCCCGCATCAGCTCGGACAGGACCGCGAACTCCTTCTTCGACAGCGGCACGAACCGCCCGCTCCTGAACACCTCCCTGCGCGCCGGGTCGAGCGTGATCCCCGCGCGCCGCAGCACGGGCGGCACGGCGGGGCGGGAGCGCCGTCCCAGTGCCAGGACCCGGGCGGCCAGCTCGGGGAAGGCGAACGGTTTCGGCAGATAGTCGTCGGCCCCCAGCGACAGCCCGGTCACCCGGTCGTCGAGCTGGGCGGCGGCGGTGAGCATGAGCACTCGCGCGTCGGACTCCGACTCGACCAGTTCCCTGCACACCTCGTCACCGTGTACGCGCGGCAGGTCGCGATCCAGCACGACCACGTCGTAGTCGTTGACCGCGATCCGTTCCAGCGCGGCCTCGCCGTCGTGCGCCAGATCGACCGCGTGGGTCTCCTCACGCAGCCACTCGGCAATCGCGTCGGCGAGCATGCGCTCGTCCTCAACCACCAGCACCCGCATGGCGTGTCCCAGGCCCTTCTCTCGCTTACAGAGCCGAGTGTGACGTAGGGGGCATTTGGTCAAAATAAGCCGCCGATGGAAACGCTGAGGAAACAGCGGGCCCTATTGCATCTCCACTCGAACGACGTTCCCTTCGACGGAGGAGATGCTCCATGCGAGGACGAGTCCTCAGTGCGCTGGTCACGGCGCCGATCGCGTTCACCCTGTTCCTGACCGGCTGCGGCGCGGACGACGCCGGCGGCGGGTCCGACGTGGCGTCGGTGAGCGGCACCGGCACTCAGGCCGCCGCCAGCGCCCAGCCCACCGAGGATCGGCAGGCCAAGGCGCTCAAGTTCGCCCAGTGCATGCGCGAGAACGGGGTGGACGTGCCGGACCCCGAGCCGGACGGCAAGATGATGATGAAGTTCGACGGGAGCGTCCCGCAGGAGAAGGTCGAGGCGGCCCAGGAGGCCTGCAAGCAGTACGCCCCGAGCGGTCAGCGCCAGGGCGGGGGCGACCCCAAGATGGCCGAGAACCTGCGCAAGGTCGCCCAGTGCATGCGTGACAACGGCGTCGAGAGCTACCCCGACCCCGAGGGCGGCATGATGCGCATCACCGGTGACGTCGGCAACGACCCCGACTTCAAGTCCGCGCAGGCCAAGTGCGAGAAGGAGTCCGCCGAGGCTGGTATGGGAGGCTCTTGATGGGCCCTGTCAAGGAGGGGGTCACCCTGGATGAGGAGGCGGCGCCCGCCCGGCCGCGCCGGCGCCGCGGCCGGGGCAGGCTGGTCGCCGGGCTCCTGGTCGCGGTGGCCGCCGCGGGCGGTGGGCTGGTGGCGGTCAACAGCGCGGGCCTGCTCAACGGGTCCGCCGGGCCGACGCGGTCGGCCAGCGCCCTGCCCCCCGCCACCGCCGCGGTGACCAGGCAGACCCTGAACGACACCACCGACGCCGACGGCGAGCTCGGCTACGGCCCGGTGACCACGGCTCTCAGCCGGCAGCCGGGCACGATCACCTGGCTGCCCGACAGCGGCGCGACGATCTCGCGCGGCAGGTCGCTGTTCCGGGTGGACAACAAGCCGGTCATGCTCATGTACGGCGACACGCCCGCCTACCGCGACCTCAAGGTCGGGGTGGAGGGCAAGGACGTGGAGAACCTGGAGCGGAACCTGCGCAAGCTCGGCTACGACGGGTTCACGGTGGACGACGAGTTCACCTACGACACGGCCGAGGCCGTCATGGAGTGGCAGGAGGACCGGGGCCTGGACGAGACCGGCGTGGTGGAGCTGGGCCGGGTCGTCTTCGCCCCCGGCAAGGTGCGGGTGGACAGCCTCGACGCCGAGGCGGGCCAGCCGGCCACGCCGGGCCAGAAGGTCCTGACCTACACGGGCACGTCCAAGGTCGTCACGGTGTACCTCGAGGCCGAGGACCAGCGGATGGCCAAGAAGGGCTCCAAGGTCGAGGTCACGCTGCCCGACGGCAAGAGCGTCAAGGGCAAGATCACCGAGGTGGCCACGGTCATCGTGCCGGGCGAGGCCCAGAACGACGACCCGCAGACGCGCGTGGAGGCGCTCGTCTCGATCGGCGCCGCCAAGGCGGCCAAGGGGCTGGACAAGGCGGCGGTGGACGTGACGTTCACGGCGTCCCAGCGCAAGAACGTCCTGACCGTGCCGGTCGCGGCGCTCGTGGCGCTGCAGGAGGGCGGGTTCGGCCTCGAGATCATCGAAGGCGGCAGGTCTCGATACATCAAGATCGAGACGGGATTGTTCTCCGGTGGCCGGGTCGAGGTCAGCGGGGACGGGCTCACCGAGGGCATGACCGTGGGGATGCCGAAATGACGTACCCCATGATCGCGCTGAGGGACGTGTCCAGGACGTACCCCGGCGGCGTGGCGGCGCTGCAGTCGGTGTCGCTGCGGATCGACCACGGCGAGCTCGCCGCCATCGTCGGCCCGTCCGGGTCGGGGAAGTCCACCATGCTCAACGTCGTCGGCACCCTCGACCGGCCCTCCTCGGGCAGCATCCACATCGACGGGTACGACGTCTCGAAGCTGTCCGACGGCCAGCTCTCGGCCCTGCGGGCGACCACGATCGGATTCGTCTTCCAGTCGTTCCACCTGGCCGCCAAGATCCCCGCGCTGGACAACGTGGCCGACGGCCTCGTCTACACCGGCCTCGGCCGGGCCGAGCGGCGCCGTCGGGCCGCGGCGGCGCTCAGGCGGGTCGGGCTCGGGCACCGCCTGGACCACGAGCCGCACGAGCTGTCCGGCGGTGAGCGGCAGCGCGTGGCCATCGCCAGGGCCGTGGCGGGCGACCCGCCGCTGCTGCTGGCCGACGAGCCCACCGGCGCCCTCGACTCGGTGTCGGGCACGGGGGTGATGGAGCTGCTGCACGAGCTGAACGCGGGCGGCACCACGATTGTGATCATCACGCACGACCGGGAGATCGCCGCCAGCCTGCCCCGGCAGGTACGGATGCGCGACGGCCGGATCCTGTCCGACTCCGCCACGGACTCCGAATCCGGGCCCTGGTCCGAGCCCGCGCGATCCGGGGTGGCGTGATGACCGTCATCGAGGTGCCGCGGCCGAGACTGTCCCCGGCCAGGATGCGGCCGGGCGACGTGATGCGGGTCGGCGCGGTCGGCCTGCGTACGCGCCCGCTGCGGGCCTTCCTGTCCGCGCTGGGCATCGCCATCGGCATCGCGGCCATGGTCGCCGTGGTCGGGCTCTCGTCCTCCTCGGGCGCCGAGCTCGACCGCCAGCTCTCCGCGCTGGGCACCAACCTGCTCACGGTCTCGTCGGGCACCACGATCATGGGCGAGGCGGCCCAGATGCCCAAGGACGCCGAGGCCATGATCGAAAGGATCGGCCCGGTCGAGTCGGCCTCGGCGATCGGCAAGCTCCCCGAGGCCAAGGCCTACCGCTCGGAGCAGATCCCCGAGGCCCAGACCGGCGGCCTCAGCACCTACGCCAGCCGCCTCGACCTGCCCGCCACGGTGGGCGCGACGCTGCGGAGCGGCACATGGCTGAACGCGGCCACCGAACGCTACCCGGCCGCCGTGCTCGGCGCGACCACGGCCCAGCGGCTCGGCATCGGGTCGGCCGGGCCGGACGCGCAGGTCATCGTGGGCGGCCTGCGGTTCACGGTCGTCGGCGTCCTGGAGCCGGTGCCGCTGGCCACCGAGCTGGACAGCGGCGTCATGATCGGCTGGCCCGTGGCCGAGGAGCGGCTCGGGTTCGACGGCCATCCGACGATCCTCTACACCAGGTCGGAGGAGGCCAGGCTGGAGGCCGTACGCCAGGTGCTGGCCGGCACGGCCAACCCCCAGGCGCCGAACGAGGTGGACGTCTCCCGCCCGTCGGACGCGCTGGCCGCCAAGCAGGCGACCAGCCAGGCGTTCGCGAACCTGCTGCTGGGCGTGGGCGCGGTGGCCCTGCTCGTGGGCGGGGTCGGGGTGGCCAACACCATGGTCATCTCGGTGCTGGAACGCCGGGCGGAGATCGGGCTGCGGCGCTCCCTGGGCGCCACCCGGGGGCAGATCCGTACCCAGTTCCTGGCGGAGTCGCTGCTGCTGTCCGCGATGGGCGGGGGCGGCGGGGTCCTGCTGGGCACGGGGGTCACGATGGGTTACGCGCTCTACAGCGGCTGGCCGTCCGTGGTGCCCGCCTGGGCCACGATCGGCGGTCTGGCGGCGACCCTGGTGATCGGCGCCATGGCCGGCCTCTACCCGGCCATCCGCGCCTCCCGCCTGTCACCGACGGAGGCCCTGTCCAACCCCTGACCGTGCCTCCGCGCGGAAGACGGCCCCGGCGGCGACGAGGCGGCACGCGCGCTCGGCCCAGGCGAGCGCGCGCCCGGCCTCCGGAATCACTCCGCCGTGCGGCAGGCGTCTTGTCCAGCTCCGGGATCAGTCGGCCGTGCGGCAGGTCGTCTCGCCCGGCTCCGGTATCAGTCGGCCGCGTAGCAGGTCGTCTTGCCCACCACCTGGACGCCCGGCCTGTCACCGGACAGCACGGTCAGCTCGAACGTCAGCCGCGTCTCCGGATGCCGCAGCACCGCCACGTCCTGCCCGTCGTCGTCGCGCAGGTCCAGGTCGTCGACCACCATGTCATAGCCCATGGCCTCAAGCCGGGCCAGCAGCCCGCTGGAGTCCGCGGCGAGGTCGCTCTCCCCTCGCAGGAACCGTCGCACCTGACCCGGTACGCAGGAGCGGTCCTCGACCTGCTCCATGCCCGACAAGTGCAGCTCGGTGGCGCTGACCAGGCTGCCGGCGTCGGTGTTGAGCCGCCGGGTGGCCGCCTCGAGGGTGGGCGGCTGGGACGAGGTCGAGCAGGCCGTCATCGCCACGACGCAGAAGAGCACCGCGGAAAGGATGTGACGGCGGGCGCGCACAATCGGACAATATCGGAGATCGCTTATGACAACCTGTCAAATCACGCAGGAATCACAAACGTGTCTTCCGTCAATCTGACATAAAGCTCAAGATTCCGGGCACGCCCTCCAGGGCGTACGACAGGCGTCCCCACCGGAGCCGAATGATCTTCGAAACCGATGGCCAGGTGAACGTGACCCTAGTTCCGCACCCCCACGGCCTGCACATCGCCGGCGAGATCGACTACGGCAGCCACCATCTCCTGGCCGGCGGCCTCGACGGCGCGATCCTGGACGGCCGGAGCGACATCCGGCTCGACCTGTCCGGCCTGACCTTCATCGACGTGGCGGGGCTCCGGCTCATCGTCACCACGGCCGCCCGCCTGTCGCCGGGCCGGCGGCTCGTCCTGGCCCCGCTCTCACCCATGGTCCGCCGCCTCCTCGCCCTGACCGGCTGGCAGCACGCCCCCGGCCTCCACATCCCCTGAGCGCGGGTCGAGCAACTGGGCGGCCAGCGTGCGGTGGGCCCACTCCTGCCACCGCTCCGGCGACCACGCCCGCTTCTCCACGAGCAGCAGGTAGAGCTCGGGCCCGAGCAGCCCGTACAGCACGTCGGCCGCCGCCTCCGGTGAGACGCCGGGCCGGGCGCCCGGCTTGGCCATGAGCGCCTCGGCCGCCGCCCGCTGCACGACGTAGCGGGGATCGACGTCCTGCGGCCAGCTCGCCGCCACCTCGGGGTCCATCGCCACCGCCGCGTCGAGGACCTTGGTGATCGGCGCCACCCTGGCCAGCACGGCGGACGTGCCGCGCACGTGGGCGCGCAGATGCTCCGCGGCGCTCGGCGTGGCCATCGCCGCCGCGAACCAGGGCCGGTCCATGGTGGCCAGCGGCTCGTCGTCGCCCGCGATCGTGACGTCCACCAGCTCCTTGAGCAGCGTGCGCTTGTTGCCGAAGACGAAGTAGATCGTCTGCACGGCCACCCCGGCGAGCTCGGCGACGTCCTGGAGGTTGGTGACGCCGTAGCCGTCGCGGACGAACAGCTCGCCGGCCGCCTTCAGGATGCGCCTCCGGGTCTCCTGGGCCTTCTGTGTCCGTTTGCTGACCCTCTTGACGTCGCTCATGGCTGTAGCTTAACTCTAGTTACGTTCACTAGAAGTCAACTCTAGATAAGGACTACAGCGATGGCCTTCATCCGTACCGTCCGCTTCACCGCCGACCCCGCCGACGCCGACCAGGTCCTCGCCCGGCGCGCCGCCCTGATCGCGGCGGTCCGCGCCGGCTTCCCCGGCCTGGCCGAGACCCGGCTCACCCGGATCGACGAGGGCACCTGGGCCGACCACTGGCGCTGGAACTCGCGCGCCGAGATGGACGCCGTGATCGCGGCCGGTCCGTCGCTGCCCGAGGCGAAGTCGGCGTTCGAGGTGGTCAAGGACGCGAGCGTCGAGCTCGGAGAGCTCGTCGACGAGCGCTGACCGCACCCGGGCCCGGCGGGGGAGGCGCCGGGCCCACCAAGCCGGACGTCCCGAAGCCGGGCCCACCGAAGCCGGGCCCACCGAAGCCGGGCCCGTCGAACGGGCCGGTCAGGGGCGCCAGCGCCGTAGCCCCGTGTCCCGTTCGTACGGCTGCGCGTCCGGATACGTCAGCAACTCCACGGTCCCGCCCCACGGCGTCCGGCAGTAGGCGAACCGGTTGCGCTCACCCGCCTCGGGCCCAGGCAGCGGCACCGGATCGGCCAGCCGGGTCCCGCCCGCGTCGGCGACCCGCCGCAGCGCCGTGTCCAGGTCGTCCACGTACAGGGCCACGTGCTGCCACCCCAGATCGCACGGGATGACCGCCCCGGCCTGCCGCGGCCCGCTGAACTCGAACAACTCGATCCCGGGCCCGTTCGGCAGCCGCAGCATGCGCACCGCCACCTCCGCCGTGCCCTGCGGCACCCCGAGCCGCCGCTCGGTCGCCCAGCCCCCTCTGGGGCCCTTGCCGCGGGGCAGGGTGTCGTAGAGGACCTCGGCCCCGAACGCGCGGGCGAAGAACACCGTCGCCGCCTCGAGGTCGGGCACCGTCACCCCGATGTGGTCGATGCCGCGGACCGTCATGGGCCACCTCCAGTCGTGGGCGGGTCCGTCATGAGTGCCACTCCCTGAGCCGACCGGCCAGCCCCCGGTCGTCCACGCACCGGCCCAGCCCGAGCGCCACGGAGTCCATCGGGCGTTCGGCCCGGCGTACCGGCATGTGCAGCGCCGCGCGCAGCCGCCGCTCGAGGCCGCGCAGCAGCGCGCCGCCGCCGACCAGCACCGCGCCCCGCTCGCCGAGATCGGCGGTGAGCTCGGCCGGGCAGCGCGCCACGGTCTCCACCGCCTCGCTCACGACGGCCTCGATCGGCCGGTCGGCGGCCTCGTCGATCGAGCGGACGGGCAGCGGCAGCGCGCACGACCGGCCGCTGTCGGGGTCGCGCGCCATCACCACCACCTGGCCGTGGACGTCGGTCCGCCGCTTGGCCGACTCGGCCTCGGCCTCGTCGAGCAGCAGCCCGTGCTCGCGTTCGACCAGGCGGATGAGGGACATGTTGACGGCGTGCCCCCCGAAGGGCACCGCCCCGTACGCGACCACGGTCCCGCGCGAGAGCACCGCGATCCGGGCGGAGTCGCGCCCGACGTCGATCACCATGCTGCCGGGGCAGTCCCTGACCGGCAGCCCGGCGCCCATCGCCGCCGCCAGCGCGTGCGGGATCAGCACGATCCCCCTGGCCTCGGCCTCGAACGCGATGTCGTGCAGCGCGGTCCGGTCGATCGGGGTGGAGTCGTTGGGCAGCGCCATGACGATGCGCGGCCGGAAGAACGGATGCCGGTGCACCTTGCGCAGGAAGTGCTTGATCATGCGCTGGGCGAGCTCGGTGTCGGCCGGCAGGCCGCCGCTCACGGGCCAGCGCGTCTGACCGTCACCGTCGCGCGCCGCCTCGGCGCCGTACCGGATGACCTTGCCCGTACGGTCGTCGAGCGTTACCGCCGACGGCTCGTCGAGCACGATTCCCTTACGCCTGACGTAGATCCGGGTGCTCGCCGCACCGAGATCCATCGCCAGGTCACGACCCAGGAGACTCATCGGCGGACCGGGGGCTCGACCATCATGTTCCGCTGTATTTCCCGAGCCGCTCCAACACAACACCAGGAGAATGGAACGGATCCACCGCGTAAGGTACAGCCGTGCTCGACTACGACCTCGAGGCCGAACGTTACGACGAGACCCGCGGCGGGCTCGCGCGCGCCACCGCCGCCGCGGAGGCCGTGCGCGCGCTGATCCCCGGCGGCACGCTGCTCGACGTCGCGTGCGGCACCGGGCTGGTAACCCGCGAGCTGGCCGGCCGGGGCCTGCGGGTGCTCGGCGTCGACGCCTCGGCGGGCATGGCGCGCGTCGCCGCCGGCCGGATACGCGTGGCGCTCGGCGACAGCCGCAGGCTGCCGGTACGCGACGGATCGGTCGACGCGGTCACCACGATCTGGCTGCTGCACCTGCTCGACGACGCCCGCCCGGTGATCGCCGAGGCCGCCCGCGTGCTGCGGCCGGGCGGCGTCTACGTCACGACCGTCGACAAACGCGCCGCGCACGGCCCCGGCGGCCGGCCCGACCCGCCCGACCGGGCCGCCCTGGTCGTCGCGGCGGCGGCCGGGCACGGCCTGCGAGCTGCGGGGGAGGCCGAGTTCGTGGGGCACGGGCAGGGGCGTTCCGGCCCCGATCCGGTGTTCCGCCTCCTGGCGTTCGGCCGGGTCTGAGGCCGGTTTCGCGTCATAAGCGGGGTCATGCGAAGCTGTGATTGTCCCCAACACCATGGAGGTCCTCATGGCGGAATCACCGGAGCCGGAAGTCAGCGAAACTCCCGAGGACGAGCTGAAGCGCAAGTTCCGCGAAGCACTGGAGCGTAAGCGCAACCAGCACGCGGACTCGGGCGCGGGTGGCAGGGGCGTCGACCCATCGAAGATCCACGGGGCGCACGGTCCGGCTGCGAGTAAGAGATCATTCAGGCGCAAGAGCGGCGGCTGAGGCTGGAATTCACGGGGGTACGGCATGCCGTGCCCCCTCTTGCTTTACCTATATAGGTAGATCTTCTACTCTTTGATACGAAAAGTTTGCGTTTGTCCGATTCGGTAGTTAGAGTGAACGCCATTACCAGCCGGTGACCTAGTCCTTACCCAAGAAGGACAGCCGGTTGGCGCCGAATCCCGAAGCTCGGGAACCGGGGAACCACCTCACTGGGGTGAATCCGGCCACGTGCCGGTAGGGCATCTCCACGCCCGAACCCGTCAGCTAACCCGGTAGGCGTGATGGAGAGGACACTTTACTTAATGGACCACCGCGTCGTACCCCCAGACAACGCCGTGCCGGCCGCCGCCCGCTGAGCGGCCCCCTTCCCAAGGCTTGTTCTTGCGCTCCACATAGCACTGTTGGGCGTTCTGCCCTGCTATGCCCCCACCTTTTCGGAGCGCAATTCCCCTGTCCCCCCGTGAAGGGCTTTAACTTTTCATGTCTTGTTCTGGCCTGCGTGCCCTCGCCATGCTTACCGCCTCCACCGTCGGTGCGCTGACCATCGCCGGGACGGCCGCCCACGCCGACTCCGACACTGACGAGAAGATCCTGCTCAAGGGCTCCACCACCGCGTCGTACTTCTGGGACGACTCCTCCGGCCGCGCCGGGGACACGGGCCTGCCCGCCAGTGGCAAGCCCATGCAGAAGGGCCTGGCCGCCAGCCCGAGCTGGCCGCTGCTGACCGAGGGCTACGTGGTCTACAAGGGCAAGAAGATGCCCTTCTTCGTCGGTGACCGCGGCCCCGGAGTCCCCTCCAACCGCGGCATCATGCTGGACCTCGACGCCAAGACCTTCGCCGACCTGACGGGCGGCTCCTTCAACTCCAGCACGCTGGGCGTGGACGGCGTCGGCGGCCAGGGCCACATCAAGGTCGACTACGTCATCACCAAGTGGGGCGACGGCGTGGGCAAGAAGAACTATCCGGTCGCCTTCTCCACCGGCGCCTGGTCCAAGCGGGACAACAACCCGGCCAAGCCCCCGCAGATCCTGGCCGAGGAGAAGCCTGCGGAAGAGAGCGCTCCGCAGGGTGGCGGCATCGCCATCGAGGCTCCCGCCCAGGACGGCGGCGGGGTCACCGAAGCGGCCGCTCCCCAGGGCGAGCCCCAGGAGGCGAGCGTGGTGGGCGGCGCGCTCATGGCCGGCGCCCTCGCCATGGCGGGCGGCGGCGCGGTGCTCGGCGGCGAGCGCCTGCGCAGGCTCGTCAAGCGCTGACTTTACGAGGCCGGACTAGAATGCCATTCTAGTTCCGTGACCACCCGCGTAGCCGTCAACGGCATCGAAATCGCCTACGAGAGCTTCGGCTCGCCCACAGGGCGGCCCCTGCTCCTCATCATGGGGCTCGGCGCACAGCTCATCCACTGGGACGAACGGCTCTGCGAGCTCCTGGCGGAGCAGGGACACCACGTCGTACGGTTCGACAACCGCGACACGGGCCTGTCCACGCACCTCCACGACCACGGTGTTCCCTCGACGGGATCGCCGTCGCCGTACCTGCTGGACGACCTGGCCGACGACACCGCCGGGCTCATGGACGCCCTCGGCTGGAGCTCGGCCCACGTGGTCGGCGCGTCGATGGGCGGGATGATCGCCCAGACGCTGGCCATCCGGCACCCGGCGCGGCTGCTGACGCTGACCTCCATCATGTCCACGCCGGGCCCGGCGATCGCGCCGCCCGCGGAGGCCGCCGCCACGGTCCTCATGACCAGGCCCCCGGCCGACCGCGAGGCCGTGCTGGCGCAGGCCGTGCGGACGTGGTCGGTCATCGGCTCGCCGGGCTACGAGCTGGACCGGGAGAAGATCGTCATGATGGCCGGGCTGGCCTTCGACCGCTGTTTCGACCCGGCGGGCACCGCCCGGCAACTGGCCGCCATCATGGCGTCGGGAGACCGTACGGAGGCGCTGGCCGGCGTACGCGTGCCCACGCTGGTGCTGCACGGTGAGGCGGACCTGCTCGTCCCGCTCGCGGGCGGCCAGGCGACGGCGGCGGCCATTCCGGGGGCCCGGCTGGTGACGTATCCGGGGATGGGCCACGACCTGCCCGCGGCGCTCTGGCCCGACATCGTCGCGGAGATCACGAAGCTGACCGGCGCGTGAGCATGGCGACGGCCCGCGACCGGGCGGGCACGGGCCGTCGCGGGCCTGGTCAGACCTCCAGTTTCTCCTCGATGGCGCGCATCTGGTGCCGGGCCATCGCCAGGTTCGCGCGTCCGCGGTCGAGCGCCAGGTAGAGGAACAACCCCTTGCCACCGCGCCCCGAGATGGGACGGATGATGTGGTATTGCCCGCTCAGCGTGATCAGGATGTCCTCGATGCTGTCCTTGAGACCCAGCGAGTCCATCGTGCGGAGTTTGGCCTTGACCACCTCCGTGTTACCGGCCGCGGCGACCTGGAGATCCAGGTCTTTGGAGCCGCCGAGCGTGCCCAGTGCCATGCCGCTGCCATGATCGACGACGGCCGCGCCCACCGCGCCGTCGATCGCCAGCATCTCCTTGAGAGAGACGTCCATGCCTGCCATGTTTCTTCCTCCCTTTCTGCCTGGAACGGTTCAGTGCTTGCGTGCTGCGACGGCGGCCACTCCGGCAGCCGTCTTCCTGCCCTCCAGCCGCAGCAGCCCGACGTTCGCGCCGGGTCCGGCCAGGACCGTGAGGACGATGGTGGGGCCGGCGGCGTAGAAGGCCACGAAACCGGCGGTGCCGGAGATGAGGGTCTCCTCGAACGCTCCCTGGCCGGTGATGATCAGCATCCGCCTGCTCATCGCGAGCAGCGCCGCCGACAGCGCCGCGGCCTGCTCGGCGGAGTCTCCCGCGGCCTCTCCCGCCGCGTCCTCCCCGAAGTCGCAGGCGATCTGCAGGCCGTCCACGGTGCAGGCGACGCTTCCGTTCACGCCCGGGGTGCGCTCGCGCAGGAGCGCCATCTCCTCCAGAACCTCTTGCCGTAACTCCACCCGTGGCCTCCTCCTGAGTGAGGGGAACCTCACGACAGCTCCTCGAGCGCCTTCTTCAGCCGCATCAGCAGCGCCAGGTCGGTTGGATCACCCGTTATGGGCGGGCCCAGCGGCAGGGCCGGCGCCCCGGGATCGTGGGGCGGCCGCGCGTGCGCCGGTTGCCGCGCCCGCACCGGCAGGCCGCCCTGCGGGTCGTCGTCCGGAGCCTTCCGGCGCTTCGGCAGGCCGCTCGGGGGCTCGTCGTCGGGAGCCTTCCGGCCGTCCGCGCGCCGGTCCGGGGCCCGTCCCGGCTCCGGCGCGGCGAGCAGCCCGGAGGCCGTCAGCCGCCGGACGGCCAGCAACACCGAGTAGCCGGACCGGCCCATCAGCCTGGCCAGCTCCAGCGGGGTCGCCTTGTGGTCGGCCCTGACGATGACCTCCCACTGGATCCGGCTCAGCGTCACCCCGTGACCCGGCAGCCGGGGCACCGGTCGTACCGGGAGGGTGTCCACGTCGGCGGACGGCCAGATCTGGGCGAGCTGCGCCCGCCGCCGCGCGCACTCCCGCACCAGGCCCGACACGTCGAAGAACCACTGATCGCCCAGCCAGTGCCGCTCCCCGGGGCGGAACTTGGGCCGTGTCCCGCTCAACGGCAGCAGGAAGAAGGCCGCGTCCAGGACCACGCCGAGCACCGCGTACTGCAGCTCGCCCTGGGTGACGGGCCCCTCGGCGAGCAGCCGCGCGCAGCCGCCGTCGGCCGGCAGGCCGCGCAGCGCCGACTCGCTCATCACGCCCCTGGCCGCGAGCAGGCGTTCGACGCCCGGCGTCTGGGCGCACTCCATGTACGTCACGCGCCCGTCGGACAGGAAGATCGTGCCGGTCCTGCCGAGCCGGAGCGCCCCGGTGGAACGCTCGCGGGCGAGCCCGGCCAGGAGGGTGTCGAGCCTGCTCATGGGTCACGTCGTCAGGCGGCTGGAGATGGAGCTCAGGCGGTGGCGTGCCAGAGCCAGATTGGATCGTTCCAGGTCAAGGCGTACGTAGATGACCAGCGGCCCCTCGAACACCGTCTCCAGCAGCCTGAGCAGATGGTGGCCCTTGTCCGTGGTGACGAGCATGTCGTCGATGCGGACGACGTCGCCCGGACACGTGCGGGCCAGGCCGTCGGTGGTGGCGCGCAGCGCCTCCGTGAGCGCGGCGGCGGAGCGGTCGGCGTCCACACCCGACGCGCTGCTGAAGGCCACCGCCATGCCGCTGGTGTGGTCGACCAGCATGGCGTCCAGTGCCCCGGGTATGGACATGACCTCCGCCAGGCAGGTGTCGATTCCGAGCACGTGACCTCCCTCGCCGTGGTGGGAACGAGGAAAGCGTAGGGGTACGGAATCGCGGCTTCATCAGGCGAAGCGCCGGCGTGGCACTTTTATACGGCTACGTCGTAGAAAACCATCACCGTTACGAATAACTGTACGATTTATGAGAATTTCTCGCGGCAACGAAGAATTTCCCCGACATTCCGCTCCGCCCACGAGGCCACCACGGAGACCGGCTCGTGCAGCGAGCGCCCGAGCTCGGTCAGCGTGTACTCCACCCGCGGCGGCACCTCCGCGAACACCTCCCGCGTCAGCAGCCCGTCCTGCTCCATGGCCCGCAGCGTCTGCGTCAGCACCTTGGGCGTGACCCCGCCGATCCGCGTCCTGAGCTGCGTGAAGCGCATGGGCCCGCCGACGAGGCAGAGCAGCACCAGCACCGACCATTTGTCGCCGATCCGATCAAGAACCACCCTGGTCGGGCAGTTCGGGTCGAAGACGTCGCCGGTATCCATGAGGTACTTATAGCACGATGAAGTAACCAGTATCAAAGAGATACTGTTGCACCATGAAGATCCTTCTCTTTGGCGCGACCGGCATGGTCGGCCAGCGCATCGCCGCCGAACTGAGCTCCCGCGGCCACGACGTGACCGGTGTCAGCCGCCGGGGCGGCCCCGTCAAGGGGGACGTGCGCGACACCGCCACACTGGCCGAGGGCCACGACGTCGTCATCTCCGCCATCGCACCGCCGCGCGACGGCACCGAGCCCGAGGGCCCCTTCCTCGACGCCAACCGCGCCCTCGTCGAGGGGGTGCGCGCGGCCGGCGTGCGGCGGCTGATCGTCGTCGGCGGCGCGGGCAGCCTGGAGGTGGCTCCCGGCCTCGACCTGGTCGACACGCCCGACTTCCCGGAGATCTACAAGAAGGAGTCGCTGGCGGGGCGCTCGGCGCTGCGTCTCTACCGTGAGGTCGAGGACCTCGACTGGACGTTCGTCTCCCCGGCGGCGGAGATCGCGCCGGGGGAGCGCACCGGGGTCTTCCGGGTCGGCGGCGACACGCTGCTGGCCGACTCCGAGGGCCGCAGCTTCATCACGGCCGAGGACTACGCGGTCGCGATCGCCGACGAGGTGGAGAAGGGCGCCCACCCGCGTCAGCGCATCACGGTGGCCTACTGAAGGCGTCTACTGATCGGGCTCGTCGGGGAGCAGGGCCCGCTCGTCGGGCTTGTGTACGAGGATGTTGTCCACGTACGACTTCACCGCCGTGGACAGCCCGACGTCGGAGCCCTCCTCCTCTGACAGGTACCAGCGGTGGTCGAGGATCTCGTGGAAGAGCTGCGCCGGCTCCAGCTTGCCGCGCATCCCGGCGGGAATGGCCTCGACCGTCGGCTGGAACACCTCCGCCAGCCACCGGTGCGCCACGATGGCCTCGTCCTCGTGCCGCAGCCCCTTGGCCACCCGGAACCCGTCGAGGTCGTTGAGCAGCCGCCTGGCCTGGTTCTCCTCGACGTCGAGCCCGGTCAGCCGGAGCAGCCGGCGCTGGTGGTGCCCGGCGTCCACGACCTTGGGCCGCACGATCAGCCGGCCGGTGCCGACCTTGCGCCGCACCATCATCTCGGCGACGTCGAAGCCGAGCAGGTTGAGCCGCCTGATGCGCTGCTCCACCCGGTGCCAGTCCACCTCTTCGATGATCTCGCTCTGCGTGATCTCGTCCCACAGGCGGTGGTAGCGGGAGACGACGTCCTCGGCGGTCTCCATGGGGTCGATCGACGGGTGCAGCAGCCCGCCGGCCTCCAGGTCGAGCATCTCGCCGAAGATGTTCGTGTGCGCGGCGTCGATGTCGCCGAGCCGCTGCCCCTCGCTGATCATCGGATGCATCTCGCCGGTCTCGGCGTCCACCAGGTACGCGGCGAACGCGCCCGCGTCCCGGCGGAACAACGTGTTGGACAGCGAGCAGTCGCCCCAGTAGAAGCCGTTCAGGTGCAGCCGGACGAGCAGCACGGCCAGCGCGTCGAGCAGGCGGGTGAGCGTGTCGGGCCGCAGGGTGCTCGACATGACCGCGCGGTAGGGGAGCGAGAACTGCAGGTGCCTGGTGATCAGTGCCGCGTCGAGGCCCTCCTCGCGGCCGGTGACGTACGCCACCGGCTCCACGGAGGGCGCGTCGAGCCGGGCCAGGTCCCAGAGCAACTGGTATTCCCGTTTGGCGTAGCGTTCGCTGATCTCCTTGATCGCGTACACCTTGCCGGAGAGCCGGGCGAAGCGTACGACGTGCCGCGAGATGCCGCGCGGCAGATCGACCAGATGGTGTTGCGGCCAGTCTTGGAGCGGAACCTCCCAAGGGAGGCGAATCAGGTCAGGGTCGCCTAGTGCGCCAGTGATCTGAAGGGGCATTTGCTCAGGATATGGTGCATTGGTGGACGAGTTTCTCAACTGGTACTTTTCCGACCGTCCCGTCGTGGCCAGTGCGCTGGGGGCCGACGGCTACGATCACACCCTCGGAGACCTGACCGCCGCCGGCTGGGCCGCCCGCGAGCGGGAGCAGGTTCGCTGGGTCGAGCGCCTGTCGGCCGCCGAGGCCCCGACGCCGGACGACGCGATCGACAGAGATCTCGTCCTGTCGCAGCTCAGAGGCTCGATCGCGATGGCGTCCTGGCCCGAGTGGCGGCGCGACCCCAGCCTCTACCTCACGGCGATCTTCGGCTCGATGTTCCAGCCGTTCCAGCACCGGCTCAAGCCGGAGCCCGAGCTGGTGGCCGCCGCACTGTCCCGGCTGGCCGAGGTGCCCGGCGTGCTGGCGGCCTGCCGCGCGAACCTGGACCCCGACCTGGCCGCGCCGCTGCTGGTCAAGCGCGGCCTCGGCCAGGCGCGCACCGGCCGCAACTTCCTGACCCGCACGATCCCGTCCATGGTCGCGGACACCGCCCTGCGCGCCAAGCTGGCGGAGGCCGCCGAGCCGGCCGCGCGGGCGTTCGACGAGCTGGTGACGTTCCTCGAGGGCTTCGAGTGCGGCGGCACCTGGCGGATGGGGGAGCGGCTCTACTCCACGCTGCTGCGCGAGCGCGAACTGCTCGGCTACGGCGCCGCCGAGCTGCACGCGAAGGGCCAGGCCGCCTGGGCGGAGCTGGACACCCGGATGCGCGAGGTGGCGCTGCGGGTCAACGGCACCGAGGACTGGCGGGCGGCCATGGAGTTCCTCATGGACGACCACCCGGCGACCCTGGCCGACATGCGGGCCGAGTACGACACCGAGACCCAGCGGGCCCGCGCGTTCGTCAAGGAGCGGGACCTGGTCACCTTCGCCGAGGGCGAGGAGTGCCACGTGCTGCCGTCGGCCGAGTACACCCGGCCGGTCCTGTCCGTGGCCCACTACCTGTCGCCGCCTCCGCTGAGCAGCTCGCGCACCGGCGTCTTCTTCGTCCCCTACACGCCGGACGACTTCACCGAGGAGCAGGTACGCCAGCGCCTGCGCACCAACTCGCGGGCCCAGATGCCCTCGATCGCGGTCCACGAGGCGTATCCCGGGCACCACTGGCACCTGTCGTACATGGCGGGCAACCCCCGTACGGTCAGGAAGGTCTTCCGCACGCCGTACTTCACCGAGGGCTGGGCCCTGTACGTCGAGAAGCTCCTGCACGAGCAGGGCTACTTCGACACCCCGGCCACCGAGCTGGCCCACCTGGACTGCCGGATCTTCCGCGCCGCCCGGATCGTCGTGGACACCGCGCTGCACTGCGAGGACATGTCCATCGAGGAGGCCGAGACGTTCATGGCCACGAAGGCGTCGCTGTCGCCGGGCACCGCGCAGGGCGAGGTCAACCGCTACTGCGCCTGGCCGACGCAGGCGCCGTCGTACCTCACGGGCGCCATCGAGATCGACCGCATCCGGGCCTCGTTCCGGGGATCGGCGAAGGAGTTCCACGACCGGATCGCCGGGTCCGGCGGGCTGCCCCTCGGCCTCGCGGAGCAGGCCGCCCTCTCATAGGCCCTCTCATAAGCGCGGGAACTCGGGCGGGTTGAGCGCCCGATCGACCACGGCGGCGAGCTGCTCCTCCGTCAGGATGGTGGGCCTGCCGACGCCGAGCCCCCGCACGTACACCTCGCACAGCCACTCCAGCAGCCGGGTGGCCTCGAACGCCTCCTCAAGGGTCGCCCCGATGCTCACTCCGCCGTGGTTGGCCATCAGGGCGGCCCGCTTGCCCTCCAGGGCGGCGCGCACGTTGGCGGCCAGCTCGGGCGTGCCGTAGGTGGCGTAGCCGGCCACCTTGACCACGCCGCCCAGCAGCAGCGCGTTGTAGTGCACCGGGGGCAGCTCGGTCATCGTCGTGGCCACGACCGTCCCGAACACCGAGTGGGTGTGCACGATGGCCTGCGCGTCCGTGGTCTCGTAGACGGCCAGGTGCATGGGGGTCTCGCTGGAGGGCTGGAGGTCACCCTCCACGAGACGGCCCGCCATGTCCACGATCGGGCACGTCTCGGGCGTCAGCCGGTCGAGTGCCACGCCCGAGGGCGTGACCGTGACGAGGTCGCCCTGGCGCACGCTGAGGTTGCCCGAGGTGCCGATGACCAGGCCGAGCTCGACGGCGCGGCGGCCGTACTCGCACAACTGCTCACGGAGGCTCATGTGCTGGCAATGTAGTCGGTCGTCCGAAATGCGGCAATCGCTCAGAGGCGGTCGAGCGCCTGCAGCATGAGGCGCTCGATGTCCACGCGGGTCAGTCGGCCGGGGTAGAGGAGCAGGTGCAGGCTGAGGCCGTCGACCAGGGCGAGCAGGTGCTCGGCGAGGTCGTCGAGGTTGTCGCCGGTCTTCAGCTCGCCGGCCGCCCGGGCCTGCCCGAGCAGGTCGCGTACGGCGGCGCGCAGCTCGCCCGCCTCCGCGCTCTGGACCTCGGCCAGCCGCTCCGAGGCCAGGCTCCGGCTCCAGAAGCTGACCTCCAGCCGCGTCTCCTGCGTCCGCTCCGCGTCCAGCGGCAGGTTGTCCAGCAGCAGCTCGCGCAGGGCCGCCAGCCCCGTCACGCCCTCGACCTTGCCCGCCAGCCGGGCGCGGATGCGCTGGTGGGACTGGCGCAGCGCGGACAGCAGGATCTCGTCCTTGTCGGTGAAGTAGTGGGCGAGCACTCCGTTGGAGTAGCCCGCCTCCTTGGCGATGGCGCGTGTGGTGGCGGCGTCGATGCCGTCCCTGACGATCACCCGGCGGGCCGCTGACAGGACCTCGCGCCTGCGCTCGTCGTGATCGACGATCTTCGGCATCCAATCCTCCGTTGACTTTTTATTCGGACGTCTGTCTATTTAGACTATGACCGTCGTCACCGTCGGCGTCCACATCGTCGACATCCTCGCCAGGCCCGTGGACCACATTCCCGAGGGCCAAGACACCGTGCTGGTCGACCAGATCCGCCTCACCGCCGCCGGCGCCGCCGCGGGAACGGCGGTGGACCTGGTCAAACTGGGCAACGACGTGGTCACCATGGGCGCGATCGGCGATGACGAGCTGGGTGACTTCCTGCTCGCCGTGCTGGCCAAGCGGGGGGTCGACACCTCCCGCCTCGTCCGCAGGGCGGGCGAGCAGACGGCCGCCTCGATCCTGCCCATCAGGCCCGACGGCGGGCGGCCCAGCTTCCACGTGCCCGGCGCGAACCTGAGCGTGACCTACGCCGACCTGGACCCCGACGTGCTGCGCGGCGCGCGGGCGATCCACCTGGGCGGGACGGACGTCACGTTCGGCCTCGGCGACCCGGCCTTCTTCGCCCTCCTCGACGAGGTCAGGGCGTCCGGCGTGATCGTCACGATGGACCTGCTCTCGGAGATGCCCGACCTGCTGGGCATGGCCCGCGCGTTCCTCCCGCACGTGGACTACGTCCTGCCGAACGAGTCACAGGCCCTGCTGATGACCGGCGGCTCCGACGTACGCGCCGCCGCCCGCGCCCTGCTCGCCGACGGGCCGCGCGGCGTGCTGGTCACCCTCGGGGAGGCGGGCAGCCTCGTCGTCACGCCGGACGGCACCACGGAGGTCCCGGCGATCAAGACGGAGGTCTCGGACACGACGGGCTGCGGCGACGCCTACTGCGCCGGCTTCCTGACCGGCCTCCTGCACGGCCGGGACGTGCCGACCGCCGCCCGCTGGGGCACGGCCGCCGCCGCCCGCGTGGCCACCGGACTCGGCTCCGACGCCGGCCTCACCGACCTCGAATCCACCCTCAGCCTGCTCTAAGGACCCCCTCTCATGACCACCGACGCAGAACTCCGCCGCAGGGCCTCGAAGGTCGTCCCCGGCGGCATGTACGGCCACCTCAACGCGGCCCTCTTCGCCCCCGGCTACCCCCAGTTCTTCGATCGTGCCGAGGGCTGCCGCCAGTGGGACGCGGACGGCCGCGAGTACATCGACTTCATGTGCAGCTGGGGCCCGGTCGTGCTCGGGCACCGGCACCCGCGCGTGGAGGAGGCCGCCGCCCGCCAGGCCGCCCGCGGCGACTGCCTCAACGGGCCGGGCGCGGTCATGGTGGAGCTGGCGGAGCTGCTGGTGGACACGGTGCCGAGCGCGGACTGGGCGATGTTCTCCAAGAACGGCACCGACGCCACCACGCAGGCCCTCATGGTCGCCAGGGCCGCGACGGGGCGCACGAAGGTGCTGATGGCGCACGGGGCGTACCACGGGGCCGACCCGTGGTGCACGCCCTCGCTCGCCGGCACGACCCCCAACGAGCGGGCCGACCTGGTGGAGTTCACCTACAACTCGCTGGAGTCCCTGGAGGCCGCGGCGGCCACCGTCGAGGGCGACGTGGCGGCCATCATCGTCACGCCCTTCAAGCACGACTCCTTCGAGGACCAGGAGCTGGTGGAGCCCGCCTTCGCCCGCGGCGCGCGGGCACTGGCCGACCGGCTGGGGGCGGCCCTGGTGATCGACGACGTGCGCGCCGGGTTCCGCGTCGACCTGCGGGGCTCGTGGGAGCCGTACGGGGTCCGCCCCGACCTGACCGCCTGGTCGAAGGCCATGGCCAACGGTCACCCGATCGCCGCCGTCACCGGCACCGACGCGCTGCGCGGGCCCGCGCAGACGCTGTACTCGACGGGCTCGTTCTGGTTCTCGGCGGTGGCGATGGCCGCGGCCAAGGCCACGATCGAGACGCTGCGCGACACCGGCGGCATCGCGGCCATGGAACGCGCGGGCACACAGCTCAGAGACGGCCTGTACGCCCAGGCCAAGTCCCACGGGTTCGTGGTGAACCAGACGGGCCCCGTGACGATCCCGTGGCTCAGCTTCGACGGGGACGCGGACCTGTCGGTCGCCATGCACTGGAGCGACGCCTGCCTGCGGCACGGGGTCTATCTGCACCCTTGGCACAACTGGTTCATGTCCGCCGCCCACACGGAGGCCGACGTGGCCAAGGCGCTGGAGGGCACCGACCAGGCCTTCGCCGAAACGCGCGCCCATTTCGGCTGATATTTGGAAAACTCCTCGCCCCCAGTAATGCTCCGGCCATCGCGGACATGGGTTTGGGTGTTGACGCACTCAAGTGAGGAGCCCAAGTGGGAGACGATCCCGAAGGCCGGTTCGAGGAGATCTACGCCTCCTCGTACCGGCCGCTGCTCGGGTACGCGCTGCGCCGGTGTCCCGACCCGGACGACGCGGCCGACGTGGTGGCCGAGACCTTCCTGGTCGCCTGGCGCCGCCTGACGGAGATCCCCGAGGGGGACGAGGCCAGGCTGTGGCTCTTCGGCGTGGCCAGGAAGGTGCTGGCCAACCTGCGGCGCGGCGAGCGGCGGCACGAGCGGCGCACCGCCGCCCTGCGCGGGCAACTGGCCGCCGTGCCGCTGGCCGCCGACCCCGCCGGCCAGGACCTCTCCCAGATGGGACGGGTCTTCCGCGCCCTGTCCGAGGACGACAGGGAGGTGCTCGCCCTGGTCGCCTGGGAGCGGCTCGATCCGGGGCAGATCGCCACGGTCCTGGGGATCTCCCGCAACGCCGTGAGGGTCAGGCTCTATCGCGCTCGCAAGCGCTTCGCCCGTGGGCTGGCCAAGGCCGGGATCGACTACTCGCGCGCCGTCGCGATGGAAGGGAGCAGAGCGTGAACATCGCCGATCTCGCCAGGATCCGGGACGAGGACCTGGCCGCGGAGCCCGTGGGGCAGGCGTCCGGCGCGGGGGCGCGGGCACTGATGGAATCGATCATGGGCGAGGAGCGCGAGCCCGGCCGCGGGCGCCTCCCGGTTCGACCCGGGCGCGGGCTCAGGCGCGGTCTCGGGCTCGGGGTGGTCGCGGCCGGGCTGGCCGCCGCCCTCGTCGTCTGGACTCCGTTCGGTGGCCCCGTCACCGAGTACGCGAACGCCGCGGTCTCCCTCAAGGCGGGCGAAGGCTACATCGAGGTCGAGATCAACGACCCCGAGGCAGAGGCGGAGCGGTTCACGGAGGCGTTCCGGGCGGTCGGGCTGGACGCGGTCGTGAAGAAGGCCCCCGTGGCGCCGCAGGACGTGGGCAAGCTGATCTCCCCGGTGACGGAGGGCGAGTTCCCGGCCGGCACGGGCCTGGTGTTCGACACGGTGACCGAGGGTTGCGCGTCCGCCTGGTGCGGGACGGTCTCCGTCCCCGTCGGCCTCACCGGGAAGGTCGTCTTCGGCATCGGCAGGCCCGCCGCGCCGGGAGAGCCCTATGCCGATCCCGTCGCGAAGAACGTCGACCCCGACGGGGGAGTGATCCCCGGCTACAAGGTGCGCGGCAGGACGGTGGCGGAGGTCACGGCCGCCATGAAGGGGGCCGGGATGAGGATCACCTACGAGGTGATGTGGCGCGACGGCGACACGGGCGGCATGAGTTACGACGTCGACGCCGAGCACGTCAAGGGCGACTGGACCGTCTTCGTGGTGAGCAGAACCGCCTCCGACGCCGTCACCCTCCTGATCAAGGCCCCCGACGGCGTGCCCAAGGGCTCGCTGCCCATGCTCACGCGGTCGCCGGGGCCCGAATGGTGGCGGGACTGACCCGGCTCTCTAGGAGCGCCGCCCCGACTCCGCGGCGGCCCAGGTGAAGATCCCCTTCGCCATGAGGGACAGCTCGCCGGCCGCCCTGGCGGAGAAGACCTCCGCGCGTACGCGGTGCACGCCCGCGTCGTCCGGAGCCGCCAGGGCGGCCATTTCCGCGAAATGCCCCGCGAGCCGTTCGTCGCCCGCGGACAGGGCCTTCATCGCCGCGTCCGCGAGTGCCGCGGGGCCGCCCGCGAGTTCGGCCACGGCTTTCGCGAGGTCGGCTTCGGGGGCGGGTTTCAGATTCGCCGGATTTCCGTCGTACCAGCCGCCGTAAAGGCGCCACAGATTCCGTACGACGAATTCCGGCTCGTCATATCTGGCCCGCAGGTACGGGCGGTCGGAAAGGTGGGCCGGCGCGCGTACCGAATGCACGATCTCGTCGAGCCGGGCGCCCGCGTTGAGCAGGTCCAGGGTCTGTGTGACGAGCGATTCCAGCCATTGCGCGGTCTCCAGCAACGCCTGCCTGATGCGGTCGCGGCCGAAGACGGGCGCGCCGTGGCTGGGGAGCATGATCTCGGCGTCCAGGGCGGCCATGCGCTGCAGGGCGTGCACCCATTCCCGGGGATAACGCTGGACCTTCTGCGGATTGCCGCAATTGGGCGTCACCCAGATGAACAGGTCGCCGGGGAGCAGCAGCCGGTGCTCGCGTACGTGGCCGATGGTCGCGTCGTCGGTCTCGCCCTTGGCGTGCAGCAGGTCGAACGTCAGTCCGCCGCGCCGCACGGTCAGCGTGTCGGTGTAGGTCACGTCGGGATACCGGTACGCGGTCGGCCAGCGCAGCCCCGGGCTCTGGAACTGCCGCTGGTTGATCACCGCGTTGTAGCCGTTCGTCAGCAGATAACGATCGAACCGATCGGCCACGGCCTCGTGGGCGTAGACCGTGGCCCGCGGCCCCGACTCCTCGAACGGCGCCGTCCCGAACACGTGGTCGATGTGCCCGTGCGAGTAGACGGCCGTCGTCAGCGGTGCCTTCGACCAGGCGCGCACGTCCTCGTGCAGCTTCGCCGCCGAGAACGGGCTGCTGGTGTCGAACAGCACCAGCTCGCCCTCGGTCTCGAAGGTGATCACGTTCCCGAACCCTGACCACCAGCCCAGGCCATCCGTTATCGTGTGGACGCCCTTGCCCTCCATGCCCGCATCCACGATGCTGTCATCCGATTCGCCGCGCCACACCCGGTCCGCGTACTCCTCAATCATGTGACCAACTCTGCTTCTAGAACCTCGTTCTAGGCAAGGGGAATCACGGCAAGGTCACGTGTCGATCGCACCCCCTTGACGCGTGTCGGCGGCCGTTCGTACGTTGCGGGCAAACGTTTAGGAAACTTTCCTAATTCAGGAGCCCCCCATGACCCACCCGGGCGAGATCACCCGGCGCCAGTTGCTTCGCCGGATCGGTATGACCGCGTTCGTCGCGGGCCCCGGCGCGGGCTTGCTGAGCGCCTGCGCCACCGCCGGCACGGGAAGCGAGCCCGCGGCCGCCCCCACCACCTCGATCCCGGTCTCCGCGGATCCGAAGAACCCGTTCGGCGTGGACGCGAAGAAGCCCCTCGAAGTGGTCATCTTCAGCGGCGGCTACGGCGACGCCTATGCCAAGGACCTGCACGAGGAGCTCTACAAGAAGGCGTTCCCTGGGGTGAGCGTCAAGCACAACGCCACCCAGCAGATCGGCACCCAGCTCCGCCCCCGCTTCGTCGGCGGCGACGCGCCCGACGTGCTCAACAACTCCGGCCCCGAGTCGATGGACCTGGCCGCGCTGGCCGGCGAGGGGCACCTGGCCGACCTGAGCGCGCTCTTCGACGCGCCCTCGATCGACGACCCGGCCAAGAAGGTGCGTGACACCGTCACGCCCGCCGTGCTCGACAACGCCCTGATCAACGGCAAGGAGCTGGTGCTCAACTACACCGTGTCCCACCGGGCGCTCTGGTACAACGCCAAGCTCTTCGAGTCGATGGGCTGGCGGGCGCCCCGGACCTGGGCCGAGTTCGCCGAGCTCGGGGAGAAGGCGAAGCAGGAGAACATCGTCCTGTTCGCGTACCCGGGGCAGAAGGGGCCGTACTACCAGCTCTGGAATGTCCTCTACACGGCCGCCAAGATCGGCGGCAACCAGGTGATCATCGACATCGACAACCTGGTGGACAACGCCTGGAACGCCGAGCCGATGAAACAGGCGGTCACCTCCTGGGTGGACATCCAGACGAAGTTCGGCGACAAGGCGTATTTCGGCCTCGACCACACCCAGACCCAGATCAAGCAGATCCAGAACAAGGTGCTGTTCTATCCGGTCGGCTCGTGGATCGAGAACGAGATGGCCAAGGACCTGACGATGGACTTCCAGTACGCCATCGCCCCCATCCCCGACGTCACCGCCGCCGACAAGATGCCCTACGGCGCCATTCAGGTGGGCGTCGGCGAGAACTTCGTCGTCGGCGCGAAGGGTAAGAACCCGCAGGGCGGCCTCGAGTACCTGCGCATCATGCTCTCCAAGGAGGGCGCGCGCGGATTCACCGAGAAGACCAAGAACATCACCGTCGTGAACGGCGCCGCCGCCGACGTCGACCTGCCCGCCGGGTTGAAGAGCGCCGCCGAGGCCCAGGACCGGGCCGGCCAGAACGTCATCACCGAGGCGCGTTTCGAAGGCTGGTACAAAGAGCTCTTCGACTACGGCACCGAGCAGATCAACGTGGTCATGGCCGGGCGCATCACCCCGGAGAAGTTCTGCGCCAACATGCAGAAGAAGGCCGACGCCGTCAAGAAGGACGACGCGGTCACCAAGCAGACGCGGAGCCAGTGACACATGCGGCGGCTGCGCACGTACGGGTTCGTCGCCGGATTCCTCGTCGTCCCCCTCACGCTCTATTCGGTCTTCGTCATCAGCCCCTACGTCCAGGCGTTCCAGCTCTCGCTGACGAGCTGGAACGGCTACAGCTCGATCGTCCGGTACGTGGGGCTGGACAATTTCGGCCGGTTGTTCGACGACGAGGTGTTCTGGCAGGCCCTGCGCAACCACGCGACCCTGCTGGTGGTGCTGCCGCTCGCGACGATCGTCATCGCCCTGTTCCTGTCCTTCCTGCTGAACCTGGGCGGCGGCGGGGGCGTGCGCGGGGTCTGGGGGTCGAAGTTCTACCGGGTGGTGTTCTTCTTCCCCCAGGTCCTGGCCGTGGCCGTGGTCGGCGTGCTGTTCCAGGCCGTCTACCGTCCCGACGAGGACGGCGTCATCAACGGCGTGCTGGCCAGGCTGGGCATCGAACCCGTCGGCTGGCTCATCGAGCCGGGCCTGGCCCTCTGGTCCGTCATCGCGGTGATGATCTGGCAGGGCGTGGGCTTCTACGTGGTGCTGTTCTCGGCGGGCATGGCCGCCATCCCCAAGGACTATTTCGAGGCCGCGGCGCTCGACGGCGCGGGCCGCGTGCGGCTGTTCTTCTCGATCACGCTGCCGCTGCTGCGCGACACCATCCAGGTCGGCTGGATCTATCTGGGCATCGCGGCCTTCGACGGGTTCGCGCTGATCCAGGTGCTGGCGGGGGACAAGGGCGAGCCCGACGGCGCCACGACCATCCTGCCCGTCACCATCTACAAGACCGCCTTCTCCTACCAGAAGGTCGGGTACGCGTCCGCGATGGGCGTGGCGCTGTTCTTCCTCACCGTGACGTTCGCCGTGCTGACGTTGCGTACGACCAGGCGTGAGAGGGTTGAGCTCTAGACATGGCCTCGCGTGACAAGAGCGGCCTGCCCCGGCTCGGCGTGCTCAACGGGCTCTCCCACGTGGCGCTGGCCGTCTGGGCGCTGCTCATCATCCTGCCGCTGCTGTGGACGTTCCTGGCGTCGTTCAAGAACAACACCGAGATCTTCGGCGACCCGCTGCAGCTTCCCGGCGCGCTCCGGCTCGACGCGTGGGGGCGGGCGTGGGACACGGCGCACATCGGGCGCTACATGCTCAACACCGTGGTCGTCGTCTTCTTCGGCACGGCGGGGACGATGCTGTTCGGGTCGATGGCGGCGTACGTGCTGGCCCGGTTCCGGTTCTTCGGCAGCAAGCTCATCTACTACTACTTCGTGGCCGGGCTGGCGTTCCCGGTCTTCCTGGCGCTCGGGCCGCTCTTCTTCGTGGTCAGGTCGGTCGGCCTGCTCAACTCCCACGTCGGCCTGGTGCTGGTCTACATCGCCTATTCGCTGCCGTTCACGGTGTTCTTCCTGGCGGCGTTCTTCCGGACGTTGCCGGAGGCGGTCGCCGAGGCGGCCACCATCGACGGCGCCTCCCACACCCGCACGTTCTTCCAGATCATGGTCCCCATGGCCAGGCCCGGCCTGGTCAGCATCACGATCTTCAACGTGCTCGGGCAGTGGAACCAGTATCTGCTGCCCCTGGTGCTCCTGGCCGGCGACCCGGACAAATGGGTCCTCACCCAGGGAATCGCCCGGATCTCCACGCTGGCCGGCTATGAGGCGGACTGGCCCGGCCTGTTCGCGGCCCTGTCGATCACGATCCTCCCGGTAATGATCATCTACATCATCTTCCAGCGCCAGATCCAGTCCGGGCTCAGCTCCGGGGCGCTGAAGTAACGTGAGCGCATGACCGACATCGACAGCAGGCTCAAAGACCTGCCCGCGTGGCGGCGCGAGGGCGACGAGATCCGGCGTACGGTCAAAGCGCCCGACTTCCCCACCGCCATCCGCATCGTCGACGAGATCGCGGTGCGGGCCGAGGAGCTCGACCACCACCCCGACATCGACATCCGTTGGCGCGAGCTCCACCTGGCCCTCACCACCCACGACAAGGGCGGTCTCACCGACCTCGACTTCACGCTGGCCGCACTGATCGACGACATCGCGGCGAAACACGGCGCCTAGGGTGCGATAACCGTATGTAGCAGGCCGGTCACTCGTTAAAGTGGGTGCCCTCTCGGAGCCCTCACGCCGTGGGGCTCGACTCATGGGGGTCTCATGCGCGTGCCCGCACTTCTGCTCATCCTGCTGACCGCCGCCTGCGCGGGTCCGCCCGCTCCGCTCCAGGACGCCTCGGGCGCCGGGGCGAACTTCAAGAGCCCCGGCGACACGGTCAACCTGTCCAGCGCCGGTGACTTCACCGCCACCGACACCGCCGCCATCGCCTACGACCGCAAGCTCGTCCCCGAAGGGGCGCAGGCCAGCGTCTCCGTCGAGTCCACCGGTGGCAAGACCCGCACCTCGCTCGTCGTCGAGGGCCTGCGGCCCGACCGCCGCTACGGCGCCCACCTGCACGCCAAGCCCTGCGGCAAGAAGCCCGACGACTCGGGCCCGCACTACCAGCACCACCCCGGCCAGATCACCCCGGCCAGCGAGGTCTGGCTCGACGTCACCACCGACGCCGAGGGCTCGGGCCGCTCGTCGGCCCGTAACGACTGGGCGCTCGACCCGGCCAAGATGCCGGGCTCGCTCGTGATCCACGCCCAGCCCACCGTGACCTCCGGCCCCGAGGTCGGCACGGCCGGTGCCCGCGTGGCCTGCCTGACCCTGAAATAGGGCATAATTACACAATTACATAGCGTAGGGGGAAAGAGCAGTCGTGACCATCCGCCAGTGGCAGCCGCCTCGATTACGGCTGTTCGAAGACGCGCACCGCCGGGCGACGTGGCTCGAACTGCTCTACGACCTCGTCTTCGTCGTGGCCGTGGCGGAGCTGGCCTCCGTCATCGCCGAGGGCACGGATCCCGGCAGGGTGCTCACCTTCGCCGGGTTGTTCGTACCGGTCTGGTGGGCCTGGGCGGGTTACGTCTTCTACGCCAACCGGTTCGACACCGACGACGTCAGCCACCGCCTCCTCGCGCTGCCGCAGATCCTGGCCGTCGCCACCATGGCGGCCAGTGTGGGCGACATCGAGCAGCGCTCGGGGCTCTTCGCCGTCTCCTACGCCGTGGCGCGCGTGCTGCTCATCGCCGCTTATCTGCGCGCCGGGCGGCACGTGCCCGAGGCCAGGGCGCTGGCCACCCGCTACGCCACCGGGTTCACCGTGTCCGTGGTGATCTGGCTGGCCTCGCTCGCCGTGGACCCGCCGCAGCGGTACGCGTTCTGGGCCGTCGCCCTCGTCATCGACCTCGTCACGCCCCTGCTGGCCCGGCGCCACCAGGGCAGGCTGCCGCCGCAGAGCGAGCACCTGCCGGAGCGCTTCGGGCTCTTCGTGGTGATCGTCCTCGGAGAGGTCATCGCCGCGGTCGTCATCGGGCTGAAGGGCCACGAGGTCACACCGGGCGCGCTGCTGATCGCGCTGGCCGGGGTGGCGATCGCGATGGGGTTCTGGTGGCTGTACTTCGGGCACCTCGACGAGTCCGTCGTCCTGCGGACGCAGGTGGCCGGCCAGGTGTGGGTGTACTCGCACCTGCCGCTGTCGCTCGGCCTGGTGGCGTTCGGGATCGGGATCGAGCACGCGATCACCCACCCGTCCGGCACGAGCGGGTCGGTCGGGGTGCCCGCCGCGCTGGTGCTGGCCGTGCTCGGCCTGCAGCACCTCTGCTCCCGCGACCGCCGCGCGGGCGCCATCCGCCTGACCGCCGCCGCGCTCACGCTGGCCGCCTCGCTGCTGCCGGTCGTGGCGGCGCTGCCGGTCATCCTGCTGATCGCGGCGGCTCAGGTGGCCTACGACCTGCTCCGCCCACGTCCCGCCGAAGGTGCCGCATGACCGCCCAAGACGTGTTCGACCGCCAGCTCGCCGCCATCGCCGGCCAGGACCTGGAGGCGCTGCTGGCCCAGTATCACGAGGACGCCACGGTCGTCCGCCTCGACCGCGTCGCCCGGGGCCCCGCGGAGATCAGGGAGCTGTTCTCCGCGTACCTGGCCGCCAAGCCCCAGGTCGACGAGATCGTCGCGCAGCGGGTGACCGAGGACGTGATCTTCTACAACGCCCACATGACCGTCGGCGGGAACCGGGTCACCGCGTACGGCACCCTGGTGGTCAGGGACGGCCGCATCTGGCGTCAGACCGCTGCCGCGCTCCCGCTCACCTGATCACGGACGCCATCGGCTGCCACGGGGCCGCGTCGAAGATCAGCAGGATCCTGTCGATCTTCCCGTCGCTGACCCGGAAGTGCTCGGCTGTCCGCTGCACGCCCGCCGGCGTCGCCGTGTGCACGTCGTAGACCAGCGTCGCCTCCGACTCGCCGTACAGCTCGCTGATCATCTCCACCTCCGTCACCACCCGCAGGAGCCCTTCCAGCCCGGCCAGGTGCCCGGCGGGGTCGGCGGAGGTGATGAACGGGCTCCTGAACGAGAACGACGAGTCGGAGACCGTCGCCGCCGCGGCGGCCACGTCACCGCGGAACCGGGCGTCGTGATAGGCCCGCACGATCTCCCTGGTGCTCACCTGCGCCTTGGCGCTCACTGCCCCACCACCTCCTGGTTGCCGGCCAGCCGCAGGCACAAGTGCCTCAGCGAGGCCAGCTCCTCGGGCGTGAAGCCCCGGAAGATCGCCGCCATCGCGAGCTGCGACGGCCTTCTGAAAGCCTCGATCCAGGCCCGCCCGCCAGGCGTGATCTGCGCCAGCACCGAGCGGCGGTCACGCCGGTCGGGAACCCGCCGGACGAGCCCGTCCCGTTCGAGGGTGTCCACGAGCCCGGTGACGTTCCTGGAGGTCACCCCCGCCGCCTGGGCCAGCTCTCCGATGCTCGCCCCCTCGTCTCCCGCCGAGCTCAGGCGCAGCAGGAGGTCCATGGCCCCGGAGCTGAGCCCGCGGCCCTCGCTCCCTTGCGACCGGATGCGCTCGACGGCCTGAAAAGCGGTCCGCACGGCCGCGGCCGCCTCGAACGCGAGTGTGTCGTCTCCACCCATGAACTCACTCATGGCCTGCCTGGCGCGCGGGTCGAACAACAATCCGTCCGCATCATGTTCATACTTCATAATGAAGCAGTACTTTATTACCTACTTCCATAAATGAGCAAGAGGCCCGCACTCGCGGGCCTCTCGGGGTGGCGGGTCAGGCGTGCCCGGCCGGGATGGCGCCGAGCCTGCCCGCCTGGTAGTCCTCGAACGCCTGCGCCAGCTCGGCCTTGGTGTTCATGACGAACGGCCCGTAGTGCGCCACCGGCTCGCCGATGGGCTCGCCGCCCAGGACGATCACGTCGAGCGTGTCCTTGGCCGTGATCGTGACGCTCTCGCCCGAGGTGGCCAGTCCGGGCCGGTTGCCGAACCCCTCGAACACGGCGAGCTGCCCGCTGTGGAACGGCCGCCGCTCGGCCCCCACGGTGCCGCGCCCGGACAGCGCGAACGCCAGCGCGTTGAAGTCCTTGCGCCACGGCATGACCAGCCGCGCCCCCGGGGAGAGGGTGGCGTGCAGCAGCGTGATGGGCGTCTGCGTGCTGCCCGGCCCGACGTTGCCCGCCAGGTCCCCGGCGATGAGCCGTACCAGGGCGCCGCCGTCATGGCTGCTCAGCAGCATGACGCTGGAGCTGCCGATGTCCTGGTACTTCGGCGCGATCATCTTCTTCGCTCCCGGCAGGTTCACCCAGAGCTGGACCCCGTGGAACAGCCCGCCCTTCTGCACCAGCCACTCGGGCGGGGCCTCCTTGTGCAGGATCCCCGCGCCGGCGGTCATCCACTGGGTGTCGCCATTGGTGATCGTCCCACCGCCCCCGTTGGAATCAAGGTGGTCGATCACCCCGTCGATCATGTACGTGACGGTCTCGAACCCCCGGTGCGGGTGCCACGGGGTCCCCTTGGGCTCGCCTGCCGCGTAGTCGACCTCGCCCATCTGGTCCATCATCACGAACGGGTCGAGGTACTCCGGCTTGATGGCGGCAAGGGCCCGGCGCACGGGGAAGCCCTCGCCCTCGAACCCGCTGGGCGCGGTCTCCACGGCGAGCACCTTGCGCCCCGGCGCCCCGGCCACCGGCTCGGGCAGGCGGGGGAGGGTGAGCGGGTTCTCTACGGTCACGGCGGGCATGTCGCGCTCCTTCCAGCGGATTCTGTCCCGCTCAACCCAATTTAGTTTTCAACTATTCCATGGACTGCCCCTGCCCCGCCTCAGGACCCCTTGACCAGGCCGAACGCGCCGCGCGCCAGTGCCAGCAGCTCCGACTCCGCGTGCATGGCCGGGAACGGCTCCTTGGGGTCGATCGCCAGCGCGATCGTGACGTACGTCCTCCCCTCCGCCGTACGGGCCAGGAAGCCCATGTCCACCACCCCCGGCTCCGACCCGCCCTTGAACCAGACCTCCGGCCACAGCGCCTTGTCCAGCCCGAGCCCGGCGTCGTTGACCGACATCACCTCGGCGATCCGCTTGTCGCCCAGCTCGACCAGCCCCGCGTAGGCCCGGCACACCTGCGCAGGAGTGGCGAACCACTCGATCGTGTCCAGCTCGCGCGGCTTCGCCCACGCCTTGACCTGGGAGAGCGGCACCTTGGCCAGCACCGACTCCAGGTAGGCCCGCTGCCTGCCCTCGCTCAGCGACAGGTATCGCCTGGCGTGCCGCGGATAGTCCGCGCCCTTGAGCACGAACAGGTCCCGCGTGGTCAGCAGGGGCACGTTGCGCCTGTCGTCGACGCCCCAGGCGCGCATCGTGCGCTCGACCGCCTTGCGACCCACCTTATGGACCAGCAGGTCGGTGGCCGTGTTGTCGCTGATGGAGATCATCAGCTTGGCCGCCTCCAGGACCGTGACCTTGCTGCCGTCGGGGCGGTCCTGCAGCTCGCCGGACGGCAGGCTCTTCAGCTCCGGCGTGATCGTGAGCTGGGTGTCCCAGCCGAACGCGCCGCTCTTGACGCTCTTGGCCACCGCGCCGAGCACGTACAGCTTGAACATGGAGCCGAGTGGTCGCGCCTTGCCGGAGGCGGTGGCGTGCAGGGGGCGGCATTTGCCGCCGGAGGTGAGCTCGGCGGTCAGGAAGCCCTGCCGGGGCGCGATCCCGGCCAGGCGCCGGTCCAGCTCGGCCCAGTCCTTGGGGGTGGGGGAGCGGAACAGCAGGCCGTTGACCAGGCCGGCGCCGTCCACGGTGAGCGAGAGGTCGTACGGCACCTTGCCCACCGCCACCCGGGCCACCACCGACCGGTCCTGCGACTGCGTCAGCCGGTCGAACCGCAGCCCCTTGAAGGCCGCCAGGACCTGGTTGAGCTGGGCGGGCGGGACGCTCTTGAGGAAGTCGGCGGTGAAGTGCCCGCCCAACTCGGCGTCCGGGACCGGCGCGCGGCCGACCACGTCGAGCACCCAGCGAAGCTGCCTGCCCGCCGGCGTGTCCGGGATCTGCGGCGCCGCGACGGCGGGGGCCGTCGTCGCCTGCACGGGGGCCGCCTGGTTCACACAGGCCGTCATGGTGACGGCCACGGCCGCCGCCGCGAGGATCCGGGCGGGTTTCGGCGGAGTACGCATGAGAAAGTTCCCTTCCCTGTCGGTCCCTCCAGGAAATCGGGCCACGAAGATCGGGACCACCAGGCGGGCCGCCGTTCTGGCCCGTGCGGCTGGCCACCGGAAATGTGCGGATAACCTCATAGACGACCTCCTGGCCGGCTCGTCACGATGGGGGCCTATGAGTTCCAGGCTGATGGCCGGCCTGCTGGCGGGGATCGGGGCCGCCGGCCTGGTGTCCGGCACGCTCATGGAGAGCGGCCTGCCCGCCCCCGCCCAGCAGTGGGCGTTCATCGTGCTGGGCCTGCCCCTGTCCGCGCTGGGCTGGTTGCTGGCCTCCAGGCGTCCCGAGCTGCGTTACGGATGGCTGCTCCTGGCCTGCGGGCTGGTCCTGGGGCTCTTCACGTTCGGCGTGGGGCTGTCCGCCCGCGGTGGCCCCGGCCCGCTCGTCATCGTCCTCAGCAACCTGTCCGCCGTGTACTACGGGCTGACCTGGATCTTCGTGCCCCTGCTGTTCCCCGACGGCAGACTGCCCTCGCGCCGGTGGCGGCCCGTGGCGTGGATCTCGGCCGCGGCCATCGCCGCGCACACCCTGGGGCTCGTGACGATGGGCTTCCGCCCGCACCAGCCGCTGACCGGGCAGCCGTCGCCCGTGGCGCTGGCCGGGGCGTTCACGTCGGCGGCCGGGCAGCTCGTCACGTGGATCATGGCGGCCGTCGTCTTCTGCGGGCTCGTGGTCCGCTGGCGGCGCAGCGGCAGGATCGAACGCCGGCAGTACGCCTGGATGGTCGGGGGCGTCGCCGCGACCATGGCCGGGGCGGTGATGATGTCGTTCTTCCTGGTCGGCGGCACCCGCTTCTGGGCGGCGGGGCTGCTCGGCATCCTGACGGTGGTCGGATCCCTGCCTGTCGCGATCGCGGTGGCGGTGGTCCGCTACCGGCTGCTCGACGTCCGGATCGGCATCAAGGGATCGCGCCTGCACCTGATGTTCGACATGCGTCCCACGGTGGACGAGATGCTCTCCGACCTGGGCACCGCGCTGGAGGACACGCCCGAACCGGTGGAGCAGGTCGGCCGGCTGGCCGCGGCGGTGCGTACCGGGCTGGAGGTCGGGTGGGCCGCCGTGACGCTCGCCGACGGCACCCGCGTGGTCTCGGGCAAGGAGGAGGGCCCGGCGGCCCTGGAACTCCCGGTACGCGGCGGGCTCGGGCGCATCGAGTGCGGCCCCCGGGGCAGCGGCCCGCTGACCCGCGAGGACCTGCGCATCCTGCGCGCCCTGGCCGTGCCCGCAGGGCTGGCGATCCAGAGCGCGGGCCTGGTGAGCCGCCTGGTCAACGCCCAGGAGGCCGAGCGCCGCCGCATCGAGCGCAACATCCACGACGGCGTACAGCAGCAGCTCGTCGCCCTCATCGCCGGTCTCGAGCTGGCCAGGGCCACGGGCGCCGGCCCCGACATGCTGGCCCACCTGCGCGAGCAGGCCCGCCAGACGCTCACCGACCTGCGCGAGCTGGCGGCCGGCATCCACCCGTCCTCCCTCAGCCAGGGCGGCCTGGTGGAGGCCGTGGAGGAGCGCTGCTCCCGCCTGCCCGTGCACACCACCGTCACCTCGCCCCCGCCGCTGCGGGCCAGACGCTACTCCGACGAGATCGAAGGAGCCATGTACTTCACGGTGAGCGAGGCCGTCGCCAACGCGCTCAAGCACGCCGGCGCGGCCACCATAGAGGTGCGCCTGTCGCAGCCGGACGGCCGGCTGCGCGCCACGGTCGCCGACGACGGCAAGGGCTTCGACCCGGCGGCGACGGCCCGCCGGGGACTGGCGACGCTCGCCGACCGGCTGGACGCGCTCGGCGGCGGCCTGACCGTGGAGAGCGCGCCGGGGAAGGGGACACGGGTGAACGCGTGGGTGCCGGTCGATGAGTGAGCCGATCCGCACGGTGGTGGCCGACGACCACTACCTGGTGCGCGAGGGCACCCGCCGGTTGCTGGAGATGTCGGGCGAGGTGACGGTCGTGGGCGCGGTGGGCGACGCCGACGAGCTCCTGGACGCGGTCCGCCGGCTCGGCCCCGACGTCGTGATCACCGACATCCGGATGCCGGGCGGGCAGTGGCGTCAGGGCTTCGAGGGCATCGACGCGGCCCACCGCATCCGTTCCGCGCACCCGAAGGTCGGCGTGGTGGTGTTGTCGCAGTTCGCGGACGCGCTGTTCGCGTTCGAGCTGTTCAAGCACGGCACGGAGGGGTACGCGTACCTGCTCAAGGATCGGGTGGGGGATCTGGACGAGCTGCTCGGGGCGATCAGGGCGGTGGCGTCGGGCGGCTCGGTCATCGACCCGAAGGTGGTCGAGGGCCTGCTGGCCCGCCGTGACGTACGGGGCCAGCAGGAGGCGCTGACCGCCCGCGAGCGGGACGTGCTGCGTGAGATGGCCCACGGCCGGACGAACTCGGCCATCGCCAGGGCCCTGCATCTGTCGGTCTCCTCGGTGGAGAAGAACGTCAACGCCATCTTCACCAAGCTCGGCCTGGAGAACAGCGGGGACGTGCACCGCAGGGTCGCGGCGGTCCTCGCCTACCTGGGCCCGGACGCGTAGGTGAGGCGGCGCAGCAGGATCTCCGCCGGGCCCCGGTAGCCGACGCGGCGCATCAGGTCGGCGAGGAGCAGCGAGACCACCCAGGTGCCGGTGGCCACCGCCGTGGCGCCCGCGAGGCCGAGGTCGTCCTCCAGGCCCAGCCCGAACGGGTAGAAGATCACGACGAAGGCGATCGACTGGAAGAGGTACATGCTCATCGAGCGCTGACCGAGGGCCTCGACGAACGTGGTGAGCCGGTTGCGGCGGCGGGCGGCCGAGATCGCGACGAGGCCGATGAGCGTGGCCAGGCCGATGCCGCCGGCGTATCCGGTGAGGGGCTGCGCGATGGCGGCCGACCACAGGGCCCCGGCGGACGGCCGCGTCCACAACCCCGCCTGGATGAGGGCGGCCGGCGTGGCTCCGGCGACGGACACGGCGGTGGTGAGCACGGTGACGCGGACCAGGAGCCGGCGGTGCCGCCCGGGCTCGTCGAGGAGCCGCCGCCGGGCCGCCCACATCCCCAGCGCCACCCCCGGCACGACCAGGACGGCCCCCATGACCAGCGTGATCGGCCACGTCTGGAGCCGGCCGGCGAGGAGCTCCCAGAAGCCCTGGCCGTCGGTCGCGATGCTGCCCGCGGTGTAGGTGGAGATGCCCTGCGCCATCGGGAACCACATGCCGAACCCCACGACGAGGGTGGCGGGGATCAGGGTCAGCCCGGCCGTCCACAGCACGGCCCGGTCCCGGCGCCGGAGCAGGCCGGTCAGCAGCACGGCGGACAGCCCGTAGGCGGCCAGGATGTCGATCGGGACCAGCAGCGCCATGTGGACGAACCCGATGAGCAGGAGCCACCAGCCCCGCCGCCGCAGCAGCTTGCGGGCGCTCACCCAGTCGGCGCCGCTCGCGAGCCGCCGCTCCAGCAGTTGCACCAGCGCGTACCCGAACAGGAAGGCGAACATCGGCCGCGCGTGGTTGTTGACGAAGAAGAGGTGGAAGAGCTCCGCGACCTTGTTGGCCACGGCGGGGCCGCGGTTCACGTCGGTGACGAAGAGCGGGGCGTGGGCGAAGGCGATGGCCAGCAGCATCGCGCCACGGGCGAGATCGGGGGCCAGCGCCCGGCCGGCGGTGGCCTGCGGCCGGGCGGGCGTCTGGGGCGACGTCGGGGGCGACGTCTGGATGGACGTCTGGATGGACGTGGTCACGTGTGGTCTCCCTCGAAGAGTGGGCGGGGTCAACCGCCGTCCGCGTACGAGCTCCGCGCCGCGTCGATGCTCTTGCGCAGCGCGGTGGCGATGGGCTCGACGGGCCCGGACAACCGCTGGATCCGTTCCTTGCGTTCTCGTCGCGGGGTGCCGGCGACGGTCCTGAGCCGGGCCGCCGCGGCCAGCGCCGCCAGGACGCGGACGTCCCGGTCGAGCCGCTCGACGGGCCGCCCGCCGTGCGTCGCCTGCCCGACCCGCTCGGCGAGCCGGCGCGACAGGTAGGGCATGCGCGGCTCGATCCGCTGGATCGGGAAGAGCAGCAGGATCCGCCGCTGTTCGACCCGGATCAGCCGGGCCGCCGCCAGCTCGTCGCGTACGAGGCGGAAGGACTTGGCGTGCTCCTTGCCGATCCAGTGCCGCCACGCGCGGGGCGGCGAGCCCGCGATCTGCTCCCACACGGCCGTCTGCAGACGCCCGGGGCGGACGGGGGCGGTGACCGCCCGCGCCTTGCCCGAGTCGTCGGCCAGGCAGCCGGCCAGCAGGAGCTCCGACAGGGCCGCCGCGCGGACGAGGTAGCCCAGCTCGCCCCGCTGGGCGAGCCTGTTCTTGCGCAGGTCGAAGGCCAGCAGGAAGGCCGACCTGGTCAGCGACTCAGCTTGTTTCACCGGTGTCTCCATCTGTGCTCTCCTCCTCGTCCTGGTCGTCCTTCCGGGGCCGGCCGCGGGGCCGCATGCGGGCCACGTTGTCGGGCAGCCGCCCGGCCTCTGAGAGCGCCCTGCGCAACAGGAACTCGATCTGCGAGTTCGTGCTGCGCAGCTCGTCGGACGCCCATCGGGCCAGCGCGTCGTGGACCACCGGGTCGAGCCGTAGAAGGATCTTCTTCCGCTCCACGACGATTACTGGTAGAGCGTGCCGGTGTTGACGACCGGCTGGGTGTCTCGGTCGCCGACCAGCACGACGAGCAGGTTGCTGACCATGGCGGCCTTGCGCTCCTCGTCGAGCTCGACCACGTCGTGCTCGGCGAGCCTGGCCAGGGCCATCTCGACCATGCCGACCGCCCCCTCGACGATCCGCTGCCGGGCGGCCACGACGGCGCCGGCCTGCTGGCGGCGCAGCATCGCGTGGGCGATCTCCGGCGCGTACGCCAGGTGGATGATGCGCGACTCGATGACCTTGACGCCGGCCGAGGCGACCCTGGCCGCGATCTCCGTCGACAGCCGCTCGTTGATCTCGTCGGCGTTGTCCCGCAGCGAGAGCCGGGGCTCGCCGTGGGCGTCGTAGGGGTAGCTGCCCGCGATGTGCCGCACGGCCGTCTCGGCCTGTATGGCCACGAACTCCACGAAGTCGTCCACCTCGAAGACCGCCTGCGCGGTGTCGCGCACCTGCCAGACCACCACGGTCGCGATCTGGATGGGGTTGCCGTCGGCGTCGTTGACCTTCGTCACGTCCGTCTCGTGGTTGCGGATCCTGGTGGAGACCCGCCGGCGCAGCGTGATCGGGTTGACCCACTGGAAGCCGGGGGTGCGCAGGGTGCCCACGTAGCGGCCGAGGAGCTGGACGACCCTGGCCTCGCCGGGCGCCACGGCCGTGAGGCCGAAGAACATCGTGATGCCGGCGAGGATCATCAGGCTGGTCACCAGGACCAGCCACCAGGCGCCTTGCCCGGCGTCCGAGGCGAGCATGCCGATCCCCACGATGAGCAGCGCGATGCCGGCCAGCACCAGCACCGTCGCCACCGTCGCCATCACGAACCCGTTGGACGCCCGCACCGGGTGCTCGCTCGTGCGCGGCGCCGGCATCTCCACGACGGTCCCCTCGACCGCGATCCCGCCTGATGTGTCAGTCATCGTCCGACCCTCTCTGTGATTCCATCTTGCTAGCAAATTGATATCACTTTTTTGGCGCTAGCGGAAGCCGTCTTGTCCGGCGGCGAAGTCCCCTACGCTTAGGGGATCTTGATCGCAACGACACAAGGTGCTGCATCGTGATCTCGCACGAAGAGATGGCCGAGGCGTTCGGCGAAGAGGGTCTGCTGCTGATGGACGCCGAGCAGTCCCACGAGATGGGGCTGTCCGCACAGGACGCGCGGATCCTGTGCGAGGTCGGGTTACCGGTACGCGCCGACCTGGCCTTCACCCTCCTCGTCGACGACGATCCGCGCCCCGGCTCCGTCGTGGTGTTCAAGACCGGTGACGGCGACGTCGACGTCCTCATGCTCGGCGGCACGTCGGGAGGCGCCGAGATGCGCTACTTCCTCGACATCCGCAGCGGCGTCATCGGCCTGCTCTCGCTCGACGGCGAGCCGCAGGCCGAGCAGGTCAACGGCTCCCTGGCCACGTTCGTGGCGTTCCTGCACCGGCTCAGGCTCCGCCAGCAGGCGCTGAACGGCGAGTCCGCCGAGGACGGCCGCATCTACACCGAGCAGCTCTGGCGCGAGCTGCGCGAGCTCGACCCCGACGCCTTCGGCGACGCCGAGGCCTGGTGGTCGATGGTGCTGGACACCCTGATGGAGCGCGACCTCATCGCCGAGACCCGCGCCTTCCTCGCCCAGCGCCGCGCGGAGGTCGCCGACGCGCTGTCCGAGCGCGTCACCCCGCCCGCGGGCCCGCAGCGCGACGGCTACGAACGGGCGCTCGGCCGGCTGGAGGAGGAGGGCTGGCAGATCGTCGGCCCCGAGCGCTTCGCCACCGACACCGGCACCAGCGGCCTGCTGTGCGCCTCGGCCGCCACGGAGCACTTCGACCCCGACGGCGTGCTCGTCAAGGACCTCCCCCTGTCGTGGCGGGGCGGGCTGCCCTCGCGGATCCAGTCGCTCTTCGCCAAGGAGGGCCTCGTGATCGCCGTGCCCGGCCAGTCGGAGCGCGACGACGACGCCCTCCTCGACCTGGACCACGAGGAGCTGGCCGAGCAGGCCGACGCCGCGATGGAGAAGCTCTTCGCCGCCGTCCACGGCCTCAACGAGCCGGAGGAGGGGGTCGTGACCTGCCTGGCCACCGACCGCCGTTCCGACCTGTGCCGCATCGTCGAGGCGTTCGACGCCCTCGCCGGTCACGGCTACCTGGCCGAGCCCGACCTCTGGCCCACCGCCTCGGGCGGCTGGCAGCACGTGTACGAGACCACCGAGGCGGGCCGGCCGGCCAAGGCCGTCTTCTGGACCACCCAGCAGCACACCAGGAGCTTCGACGCCTGCGGTGACCTGGTGGAAGAGCTGGCGCTGCAGTGGAGCGGCGACCGAGACGTCATCGCGCAGGCGCTGTCCGGGATCGGGCTGCCGGTGCAGACCCCCGAAGACGACACCACCGCGTTCATCCTGCGCCCGGCCGGCTTCGCCTGACCAAGGCGAGGGCCTGGCGGCGGGCTCGCACTCGGGTTTGGGGGCGGGCCCGCACTCGGGCCCGCCGCGTCCGGCGTCAGCCGAAGACGGCCGGGGGCGGGACCGGGGCCAGGACGGGGTCGCCGTCCCTGATGGGGGCCGCCCCGGCGACGAAGTTCGTCAGCGCCTCCCCGTGCACGCAGCGGGCCTGCGTCAGCCCGCCGGCCGCCCGTCTCGTCAGCAGCTCCACCGGCAGCTCCGTACGGGAGGCCGCCACGATCAGGTTGCCGAAACGGCGCCCGCGCATGATGCCCGGCTCCGCCAGCAGCGCCACGCACCGGAACGCGCCCGTCACCGTGGCCAGCAGGCGCTTGGCGAAGGCCAGGCCCTTGCCGTCGGCCATGTTGATCAGCAGGGTGCCGTCGGGGCGCAGGATCCGCGCGATGTCGCCCATGTACTCGGCCGTCGCCAGCTCCACGGGCATCGTGGCGCCCGTGAACGCGTCGAGGACCACCAGGTCCGCCGTGGCGTCCCACACCTTGGTCGTGCCCTCGCGGCCGCCGTCGATGATGACCTTGAGCCGGGGCACCGAGCGCAGGTCGAGCTGCTCGCGTACGAGGTTGACCAGCAGGCCGTCGGGCTCGATGACGATGTGCCGGGAGCCGGGGCGGCTGGCGGCGACGTAGCGGGGGATCGTGCAGGCCCCGCCACCGACATGTACGCAGCTCAGCGGCCCTTCTGGCAAAAGGTCGATCACATCCGCCATGAGTCGTACATACTCAAATTCCAGAAATGTCGGGTCTTGAAGATCTACGTACGACTGAGGTACGCCATCTTTGGACAGCACCCAGCCGTCCAGCCTGTCCAGGTCCCGGAGCAGTTCGATCTCGCCGAACGTCACCGGATACAGGCCAGGCATCGGTTCCCGCTGTCCACGAGCCACGTCTGATCCCCTCCTGGGAGAACACGGTATGCGACGACGAAGGCTGATTGTGCTCGCTATCGCCGTTGTCGCGGTAGTCGGGGCCGGTGCCTTCGCGTTCATGGCGTCCAGCGGGGTCAAGGGGAGCGCCGCCCAGACGGCCGCCGCGTACTTCGACGCCTGGGGCAAGGGCAACGTGTCGGCCATGGAGCGGCTGGTGTACCGGCCTCCGCCCGACTTCGCCGTACGGCATCGCCGGCTCAGCGACGAGTTGCACGTCGAGTCCCTCCAGCTCACGCCGGGGCCGCTGAAGAGCACGGGGGAGCAGGCCGCCGAGGTGCCGTTCGCGGGGGTGCGGCAGCTCACCGAGTTCGGGGCGTGGCCGTTCGACAGCACGTTGCGGCTGGGCGTACGGGATCGGGCCTGGAAGGTGCTGTGGGCGCCCGAGACGCTGCACCCGCTGCTCAAGGACGGCGGCACGCTGGAACTGGGCGAGATCGTCTCGTCGGCGGCCGAGCTGGTCACCAGCGAGGGCGACCGGATCCCGAACGACAGCTACGCCGAGGCGTATCTCAACCCGCTCAAGCCCGAGTTCGAGCAGGCCAACCATGGCTGGGCGCTGGTGTCCAAGGTGCCGGGGCAGCCCGACAGGCAGTTGCTGACCCGCCGGCCCGAGGCGAACATCGAGCGGACCACGCTGTCGCGTCCGGTGCAGGCGGCGGCCGCGCGGGCGCTCGACGGGGTGGACGACTCCACGATCATCGTCATCAGGCCGAGCACCGGCGAGATCCTCGCGCTGGCCGACCGGCTCCAGGACGGCTTCAGCGCCGTCCGCGACGTCTTCCCGCCCGGCTCCACCTTCAAGGTGATCACGGCGGCGGCGCTGCTCAGGAACGGGCTCGACCCGGCGGCCGAGGTGGGGTGCCCCGGTTCGTACACGATCCCGTTCCACCGCTCCTTCACCAACGACGGCGAGGCGGACCGCGGGGTGGTCAGCTTCACCGACGCCTTCGCCCACTCCTGCAACACCTCCTTCGCCGAGCAGGCGACGACCAGGATCACCGTGGACGACCTGCGGCGCACGGCGGACGAGTGGGGCTTCGGCCGGCCCATCGCGACCGGCATCGGCGGCACCTGCGGCACCGTGCCGGAGACCGCGGACCTCAACGTCTTCGGCGCGGACGTCATCGGCCAGGGCGAGGTCGTCGCCACCCCGCTGTGCATGGCGGCGCTGGCCGCCGCCGTGGAGAGCGGCACGTGGCGCTCGCCGCGGCTGCTGTCGAAGGAGCAGGTGCTGCGCATCGACGGGCGGCCGCACGAGGACGTCCGCATGGACGACGGGATCGTGGCCTCGCTGCGGGACATGATGGCGGCCGTGGTGGACTACGGCACGGCCAGCGACGCGGGGCTCCCGGAGGGGGTGTCGGGCAAGACCGGGACGGCCGAGGTGCCGGACGCCACTTCGCACGCGTGGTTCATCGGATACCAGGACGACCTGGCCTTCTGCGTCTTCGTGCGGCACGGGGGATCGGGCCGGAGTGTGGCCGTTCCCATAGCGGCCCGCTTCCTTAAAGGGCTCTAACCTACGGTACCGTAGGTTTCATGACGACCATCACCGTAAAGCCCAGGCTGCGTGGCTGGTTGCACACTGGAGCGCTGCCCGTGACCTTGATCGCCGGGTTCGTGCTCGTGGCGCTCGGCCCGACTTTGCAGGCGCGTCTCGCCTCCACCATTTACGCCATCACCTCGGCGTTGCTGTTCGGCATCTCGGCCACCTATCACCGCGGTGAGCTCGGCCCGAAGCTGGCGGAGTTCCTGCGCCGGATCGACCATGCGAACATCTATCTGATCATCGCGGGCACCTACACCCCGTTCGCGTTGCTGGCCCTCGACGGCGTGCCGCGGGTGGCGGTGCTCTCCGTGATCTGGAGCGGGGCGCTGGCCGGTGTGCTGTTCCGGGTGCTGTGGATGAACGCGCCGCGCTGGCTCTACACCGTGCTCTATCTCGCGCTGGGCTGGACGGCGATCTTCGTGATGCCGCAGTTGCTCGAGGGCGCGGGCGTGGCCGCCGTGGTGCTGGTGGCCGTCGGCGGGGTCTTCTACTCCGCCGGAGCCGTCGTCTACGGCCTGCGCCGCCCCGACCCCTCGCCCGGCTGGTTCGGCTTCCACGAGGTCTTCCACGCCTTCACCATCGCCGCCTACCTGGTGCAGTACATCGCGGTCTCCATCGTCGTCTACTCCCATGGGTGAAGCGTGGTGACGCCTGTCGGTGACGCGGCCGCCGCCGCCGCAGGGGCGCGGGTCACCGACATTTGACCCCGTGCTGGTCTGTTTCCGGGCACGTCCCGGAAAGGCAGATCAGCATGGGGGACATCTCACGATCGTGGTGGCCGCTGCTCATTCGCGGCATCGCGGCCATCGTCTTCGGCATTCTGGCGCTCATCTGGCCGGGGCTCACCGTGCTCGTGCTGGTGATCTTCTTCGGCGCGTACGCCCTGGTCAGCGGGATCTTCTCGCTGATAGCCGGGCTCCGGCACGGGGCCAGGTCACGGGCCTGGCTGCTCATCTCCGGGATCATCGGCATCCTGGCCGGCATCGTGGCACTCGTCTGGCCGGGCATCACGTCCCTGGCCCTGCTGTTCATCGTCGCCTTCTGGGCCATCCTCACCGGCGTGGCGGAGGTCGCGGCGGGCATCCAGCTCCGTAAGCAGATCGACAACGAGTGGATGTTCATCGCCGGCGGGGTCCTGTCGGTGATCTTCGGCATCCTGCTGCTCATCTGGCCGGGCGCGGGCCTGCTCAGCGTCGTCTGGCTGATCGCCTTCTTCGCCATCCTGTACGGCATCGCCATGATCGCCCTCGCACTGCGCGTGAAGAACTTCACTCCACCGACCTCGGTGCCGTAAATTTTAGGTAGATGACCGCATTTCTCAAGAGGAATGTCACCGCTGTGGAGGCGCCATGGACGTACACGCCCGCCTTGCCCGCCACCTGCTCGTCGACGGCTACCGCATCGTGCTCGATCTCGAGCTCAGCCGCGGATCCTGGCTGGTCGACGCCCGAAACGGTCGCCGATACCTCGACTTCTACACCTTCTTCGCCTCGGCCCCGCTCGGTGTGAACCCGCCCTTCGACCCCGACTTCACCCAGTTGCTCGGCCAGGTCGCCCGCAACAAACCGGCGAACCCCGACATCTACACCGAGCACCTGGCCGACTTCGTCGACACCTTCGCCCGCGTGCTGGGCGATCCGGAGCTGCCGCACCTGTTCTTCGTCGAGGGCGGCGCCCTGGCCGTCGAGAACGCGCTCAAGACCGCCTTCGACTGGAAGAGCCGCCGCAACGAGGCCGCCGGCCGCTCACGCGACCTGGGCACCAAGGTCCTCCACCTGACCAGGGCCTTCCACGGCCGCAGCGGCTACACACTGAGCCTGACCAACACCGAGCCCGGCAAGACCGACCGCTTCCCCACGTTCGGCTGGCCGCGCATCGACGTGCCCGCCATCCACTTCGGCGACGTCGAGGCGGCCGAGGAGCGCGCGCTGGCCCAGGCCAGGGCCGCGTTCGAGCGCCACCCGCACGACATCGCCTGCTTCATCGCCGAGCCCATCCAAGGAGAGGGCGGCGACAACCACATGAGGCCCCAGTTCCTTCAGGCCATGCAGCACCTGTGCCACGAGAACGACGCCCTGTTCATCCTTGACGAAGTGCAGACGGGCGGGGGCACGACCGGGACGCCGTGGGCCTACCAGCAGCTCGGGCTGGCTCCCGACGTGGTGGCGTTCGCCAAGAAGGTCCAGGTGGGCGGGATCATGGCGGGCCACAGGGTGGACCAGGTGCCCGACAACGTGTTCCAGCAGAGCGGCCGGATCAACTCCACGTGGGGCGGTGGCCTGGTCGACATGGTGCGCAGCCGCGGCCTCCTGGAGATCATCGAGCGTGACGGGCTGATCGCGCGGGCCGCCACCGTGGGCAACGTGCTGCTCGAACGCCTCACCAAGCTGGAGGCCGAGCGCCCGGAGTCCATGGCGAACGTCCGGGGCCGCGGTCTGATGTGCGCGTTCGACCTGCCGGACCAGGCCGCCCGTGACGCGCTGGTGAGCAGGCTCAGGGAGGAGCACGGCGTCCTGATGCTGCCCTGCGGGCCCAGGTCCGTACGCCTGCGCCCGGCCCTGAACATCCCCGAGCCCGACCTCGACCAGGGCCTGGCGGCCCTGGCGGCCGCCCTTACTGCGTGACGCTCGAGGCGCTGCGCCGTGGGCCGAAGTAGCGCCAGAAGAAGTTGAGCAGGACGCTGGCCCGGTTGCGCCCGCCCAGCAGGTAAGCGACGTGGATGAAGATCCAGACCAGCCAGGCGGGCAGGCCGTGCATCGTGAGCCCGCTGGGCAGTTGCAGCACGGCCTGCGCCTTGCCCACGGTGGCCATGATCCCCGGATCCCGGTACGAGAACGGCTGCAACGGCCGCCCCTGGGCCGCCGCGATGATCTGCCGGCCCACGTGCCGGCCCATCTGGATCGCCGGCTGGGCGAGCTGGGGCAGCGGCGCGGGCGGCCCCGACAGGTCGCCGGCGACGAAGATCTCGGGGTGGTCGGGGACGTTCAGTGACTCGGTGAGCGAGACCCGCCCGCCCTTGCCCTGCGGCAGTCCCCAGGTCTGCACCTCCGGGGGAGCGGTGACCCCGAGCGCCCACACGGTCAGGTCGCTCGGCAGCCGCGTGCCGTCCTTCAGTACCACCGCGTCGGGCTCGACGGCCGCCACCGTGGAGCCCAGCCGCAGGTGCACCCCTCTCTTGCGCAGCGCCGCGGCGGCCGAGTCGCGTAGCCGCGCCTTGTAGGGGGCCAGCACGAAGTCGAACCGCTCCACCAGCGTCACGCTCGTCTGGTCGGGCCGGATCTCGGGATGCGTCAGCGGAAGCGTGCGCCGCCGCAGCTCGGCCAGCGTGCCCGCCATCTCGACCCCGGTCGCCCCGGCGCCCACCACCACGACGTGGGTGCTCTCACGCCGCCCCATCGCGGTGTCCTCCAAGTACTGCAGCAGCCGCCGCCGCAGGATGACCGCGTCGCCGAGCGAGTAGATCGGCAGCGCGTTCTCCCGCGCCCCCGCCACGTCGAGCCAGTTGGTGGTGACCCCGGTCGCGATGACCAGGTAGTCGTAGTCGAGCGCGGTCCCGTCCTCGAACTCCACCCGCCGCTCCTGCGGCAGCACCTTGCTCAGCGCGGCCTGCCGCGCCCGGACGTTCGGCCATCGGGCGGCGAACGTGCGGTTCGGGTAGGACACGTCGGCCGTGCCCATCCCGGCGCTGGCCACCTGGTAGAGCAGGGGCTGGAAGGTCGAGTAGGGGTTGCGGTCGACGATCGTCACCAGCGCGCCGGCCTTGGCGAGCTCACGCGTGGCGTTCAGCCCGGCGAAACCCGCACCCACGACGACGACCCGCGGTCTATGCACCATGACAGAGTCCTTCCCCCTCAATGACGTCATGGATGCCTATGGCACCGCCAGCATCTCTTAAACCACCTTGCCGGGAAGCGCCCGGAAAGTCGCATGTCCGGCCCGCGGGGCCGATCACGGTTACCGTGACCCGAGGGGAGGAGACCGCCGCATGTCTCAGCAAGTGACCACACTCGAAAGCCTTGGCCGCCGGATCGCACGGCGACGCGACGCGCTGGGCCTCTCGCGCGAGGACCTGGCCCGGCGCTCGGGCGTGCCGGCCGGCTACGTCGCCTTCCTCGAGGGCGAGCCGGGGCCGCCGATACGCGAGGTGCTCGCCAGGCTCGCCGAAGCCCTCGGCAGCACCGTGGCGGAGCTGCTCGGCGAGGCGGCCGAGACCCCCACGGGGGCCGCCGCCCGCCCTCTGCCGCAGTCGCTGGACGAGGACGAGTGCCTGCGCCTGCTCGAGCCGGGCGGCGTCGGCAGGATCGGCTTCGAGGGCCGCTTCGGGCTCACCGTGCTGCCGGTGAACTTCCGCGTCAGCGACGGGGCCATCGTCTTCCGCACCCAGCACGGCGGCAGCACCGACGAGGACCTGCGGACGGGGACGCGGGACGTCGAGTACATGGTGGCGTTCGAGGTGGACCGGATCGACGAGCCGGAGCGCGGCGGGTGGAGCGTGCTCGTCCAGGGCTCGCTGCACCACGTCACGGAGGACGAACGCGCCGAGGCGGCGGCCACCGGGGTCGAGCCGTGGGCGGGCGGCGAACGCGAGCAGTACCTCAAGATCGTCCCCTTCCGCCTGACCGGCCGCCGCATCAAGCCGGGCTGACGCGCGTCCCCGCCGGGCATGCGAAAGCCCCGCCCGTTCCAGCGGCGGGGCAGGTGAGAGGACCTGCGTCCGAGGCAGGTGTCCGTCTCATCGGCGGGGCATGGGAAAGGGCCCGTCCGTCCCCTGCGGCGGGTGAGATCGACGTACCCGTGGTGGCTACTCCTGCCGGGACAACCACAGCCCGATGGCCGTCACCCGGGAGTCGACGCCCAGCTTGGCGTAGATCCGGTTGACGTGGTTCTTGACCGTCTTCTCGCTGAGGAACAGTCGTTGCGCGATCTGCCCGTTGGACTGACCTGTGGCGATCAGGTCCATGACCTCGGCTTCGCGTTTGCTCAGGGACGTGAACACGCTCTCGAACGCTGCGTCGTCGACTCTCATCCGGCCTCCGGGGGCGCGCAGACGGTCAGATCGCCGAGGCCCCCGCGCATCCGGCGTTAGCGGTAGACAGCGAGCATAACCCGCAATGTCATGCTTTGGGGCCGTTGCCCGTGAGAAAACGACAACGGCCGGTCCCGAAGGACCGGCCGTTCGCACTGGGGTGAGTGAAGGGACTTGAACCCTCGACATCCAGGACCACAACCTGGCGCTCTGCCAACTGAGCTACACCCACCATGGCCGCCCGCTGTGTGGCGGCACAGGAAAAGTGTAGCGGGGTTCGGGAGTCTTTACGCCACTCCTTTAGCCGCTGACACGCTCGGCGAGTGCTCTGGCGGTCGCCGAATCGGGCCCCGGCTGGGCCACGAAGATCGCGGCGCGGTAGTAGCGAAGCTCCCTGATGCTCTCCGTGATGTCCGCCAGAGCCCGGTGTCCGCCCTGTTTCTCCGGTGCGGCGAAGTAGACCCGCGGATACCAGCGGCGCACCAACTCCTTGATCGACGAGACGTCGATCATCCGGTAGTGCAAATAGGAGTCCACCCCGGGCATGTCGCGCGCGAGGAACGTGCGATCCGTGCCGATCGAGTTGCCGCACAGCGGCGCCTTCTTCGGCTCGGGCACGTGGCGGCGGATGTAGTCGAGCACGAGCGACTCCGCCTCCGCCAGCGTCACGCCACCGGCCAGCTCGGGCAGCAGCCCGGAGGACGTGTGCATCTCACGCACGACCTGCGACATCTGCTCCAGCGACTCGGGCGGCGGCTTGATGACCACATCGACACCCTCGTCCAGCTGATTGAGCTCGCTGTCGGTGATGACGCACGCCACCTCGACGAGCGCGTCACGACCCAGGTCGAGCCCGGTCATCTCGCAGTCGATCCAGACCAGCAAGTCACTCATGAGATCTCCTCGCCCAGCGGCTCGGAGCGATCCGCCCGCTTGTTACCCCACCAGCCTAGTGCCACCCGTCAGGCGGGCTTGAGCGAGCTCAGAACCTGGCTGACCACGTCGGTGCCCAGATTGTCGGGAACGGAGACGTAGACGATGGCCGGGCTCTGGCCCTCACCACGATCTATGAGCACGATCGCGCCGTTCTCCTTCTTCCACTTGTAGCCCTTCTCCTCCGAGACCTTGGTGAAGTCGAGTTCGAACCGCAACACCCACGCGTCCTTGTCGCCGACCTTCATCGCCTTGTCCTCGACGACCTTGCTCTCGTGCGCTATCGCGTAGTAGCGGGTGGTGAAGTCCACGAACACGGACTTGGCCGTCTCGCCCAGGCCCGACGCGGCGCCGGAGTAGGGGTAGAGCTCGCTGAGCACGCCCGTGTAGACGTTGCCGATCCAGTCGTTCTGGTCCTCGTAGTCCTCCTGCGAGACGGCCGTCACCGCGGCCGACCACTGCTGCGAGGCCGGGTTGCCGTTGTTGACCGTGTCGGGCTGGGGCACGGTCCAGTCGCCGGGCACCTGGAAGGAGACGCCGGCGCGCGGGTCGGTGAGGCGGTCGCCCGACGGCTGGGGGAACTCGGCGCCCTGACTGGGCAGCGGCTCCTGCGTGGGCGGCTCCTGGGACGGCTCCTGCGAGGGCCGGTCGAACGTCTCCGTCGGGATCGGATCCGCCACGAGGGAGGTGTTCCGGTTGACGAAGAAGATGGCGGCCACCACGATCAGCGCGACCACCACCAGCGCCGCCAGCCCGCCGAACACCCAGGGCAGCGGATTGCCCTGCTTGGGCGGCGGCCCGTAACCGGGCCCGGACGACGGCGCACCACTCCACGGCTGGGTGGGCGGGGCGGGCTGGCCGTAGGCGGACTGGCCGTAGGTCGGCTGGCCGAACTGCAGCGTCGGATTCGCCGGCGTGACCGACCAGTCGGGGCCCTGCGGCTGGGGCTGCGGCTGGCCCTGCGGCTGGCCCTGCGGCTGGGACTGGGGCTGCGGCTGGGGTTGTGGCTGCGATTGAGGCTGTGGCTGTGGTCCGGAGGCCGGCTGGGGCCGGCCGGGCCCCTGCTCCTGGGCGTGGGTGGCGTCCGTCCACTGGTTGCCGTCCCACCAGCGGAGCCTGGGCTCACCGTAGGGGTCCGGGTACCAGCCCGCGGGGGTCTGCGTGGTCATGCCGCCAGATTAGTAAGAACCGCTTTGATATGCATTGCCGGACGAAGATCAGCACTTGTACGTGAAGCTCGCCTTGTCGGTGCGCACCGGCCCCGGGGTCAGGACACGGAGCGTGGCCGTGGCCTTGACGTTGCTCTTGCCCTGCAGCGTCCACCGCAGCGGCACCTGGTACGACGTCTGGTCGGCCCGCGTCCGCAGCGTCCCCTTGACGATGTCCTTGTCCAGGTTCTTGCGCCACTCGTACGTGATCTCCCCGGCCTCCCCGTTGGTGACGACCGTGCCCGTGATCACCACGGCGCTGCCGCACCCCTGGGTCTTCTTCGGCGCCACCACGTTGATCGACTTGACCGCCAGCTCAGGTGCGTCACTCAGCTTGAACCAGGCCAGGATCGCCCCCGCCATGATGACCGCGAAGACCGCGCTGGACAGGATCGTACGCCGCCGCCGCGCCCGCGAGGCCCTGCCCGCCCGCCGGTCGGGGCGGTGCACCGTGGACGTCTCCTCGCGCCCGGAGCGCCAGATCCGCTCGGCCGGCGTCTCGGGACGCTGCGTCTGCGTGCCCACCCCGGGCCCGAACTGCACCGGCCCCGCCGACCGGCCGGGCACGTGCAGGAGCGTCACGATGTCGCCCTCGTCCCTGGGCACCGCGACCGGCGCCTGCGCGTACGCCGGAGCCTGCGCGAACGCCGAACGCCCCCGGGCCGCCCGCGCCAGCCCGTCCCTGCTGATCCGCCCGCCGGGCAGCACCCCCCGCTCGTTGACCAGCGTGTCCCGCGCGGCGGCCAGGCCCAGGGTGCTGGCCGCGACGGCGGCCCGCTCGAACAGCGCGGCCGCCTGCGGCGCGCTCTGCCCGAAGGAGGCCGCCAGCCCGCGCGCCAGCGACCCCCAGCCGGCCGCGTCGCGCTCACGCGGCGAGACCCGGCCACGGATGGCGTCGGACAGGCCGCGTTCCGACAGCAGCGCGGCGCCCTCGGCGGTGATCACCACCGTGCCGGGGTGCACCGAGCCGTGCGTGACCCCGGACGCGTGCAGCGTGAGCAGCGTCTGGGCGGTCTCCACCAGCAGCGACGCCGCCCCGCCGGGGTCGACGGGCCCGGCGGCCATGAGGTCGGACAGGGTGGGCTTGACCGCCTGCGCGGTGAGCAGCCACACCTGGTCGCCCGCCGCGACCACGTCCGCCACGGGGATCAGCCCGCTCAGCCCGGCCAGCACGAGCCGCTGGTCGGTCATGACGGTGTGGACCACGCGGTCGCGTACGCCGGGCAGGCCGATGATCTTGGGATCGAACAGCAGCGCGCCGGCCCTGCGGCCGTCGGGCGAGATGGCGTCGATCCAGTTGCCGAGTTCGGTCATCCAGGTGTGCTCGGTGAGCCGGAATCCGGCGATACCGTTTCCAGGGTTGTTCATCCGCCGTTGCCCCCCGGCGCGTCTAGCGCTTCCTTCTGTGGCGTCCCGCCATGCGGCGTTTCACCGCAAGTGTGACCGGTACGGCGCCCGACGTCACCAGGCCGAGCGCCACCAGTGCGGCTTTGGCCTCGCCGGCGCTCTCGAGCTGCGGCGGCTTGTCCGGCGTCGGCTCCCCGCTGGGCTCCCCACCCGTCGGTTCGCCGCCGGTGGGCTCCCCGCCCGTCGGCTCTCCCACGGTCGGCTCGCCACCGGTGGGCTCACCCCCCGTGGGCTCGCCGCCCCGGGTGGGCGAGCCGGTGGGCCCGCTGGGGATGGGGTCGGGCGTCGTGCTCGTCTGCGTGGGGGCGGCCGTCGACTGAGGGGTGTCGCCCTCGGGGTCGCCGACCTTCCCGCTCGTCTCGGGGTCGGCCGACGGCGAGGGGGTGCCGGTCGGCGTGGGCTTCCTGGTCCGGGGCGGCGTCGTCCTGACCCGGGTGGGCGTGGGCTTGGGCGTCTTCGTCGTCTTCGTGGGCTGGGCGGTCGTGGGCTGGGCGGGCGGCGGCGTCTCGCTCGTCGTGACCGTCGGCTCCGGCGTGGTCTCCTCGGGGCCGGCCGTCGGCTCCTCGTCCGGCTCGTCGGTCTCGATCGGCTCGGGCGTGGCGGGTTCGTCGGTGGTGGGGGTGACCTGGCTGGTCTGCGCCTGCAGCACCGGGTCCTCGGCGCCGGTGTTGGCGAAGATCACGACGGCGGCGACCAGCACGCCCACGGCCACGCCGCCGATGGCGAGCTTGGCGGGCAGCTTGCTGAGCAGGCCCGGCGGCTCGTCGAAGTGGGTCTCGGTGAGCGCGGTCTGCGTCTCGGCCGGCTCGTCGAGCGGACTCGGGAACAGCAGCACGAGCAGGCCCGCGAGGGCGGCCAGGCGGCGGCGCCCGCGCTCCTCCCAGTCCTCCCCGTACGCCTCGGTCGCGACGGCCTCGAGCTCGGTCAGGAACGCCTCCGCCGACGGCGGGCGCTCGGCCGGGTCCTTGGCCAGGCCGCGCTCGACCAGGCCCCGCAGCGCCGGGGGGACCTCCTCGACCGGCGGCGGGGCGCTCTGGTGCTGGCGGGCCAGGGCCACGATGTTGGGCGCGCGATAGGGGCGCGTGCCCGTCAGGCACTCGAAGAACACGACGGTGGCCGCGTACACGTCGGTCGCGGGCCCGGCCGGCGTGCCCGACCACTGCTCGGGCGCCATGTACGGCGGCGTCCCCGCGGCGCTCGCGTCCTCCCCGGCCCGGACCGCGATGCCGAAGTCCACCAGCTTGCTGGTGCCGTCGCTCTGGACCATGACGTTCTCGGGCTTGAAGTCGCGGTGCACGACCCCGATCGCGTGCGCCGAGGCCAGACCCCGCAGCGAGCCCTTGAGCACGGTCAGCGCCGCCTCAGGGCCGGTGGGGCCCTCCGACCTGAGGATCTCGCGCAGCGACACCCCGTTGATGAGCTCCATGATGATCGCCGCGCCGTAGCCGGTCTCGACGTAGTCGATCAGCCGGGCGTGGAACGCGCTCTGCAGCGTGCCCAGTAACCGGGCCTCGTGCCGGAACCGGGCGACGAACCCGACGTCCGCTCTCAGCTCGTCACTGAGGTATTTGATGGCCACCTCGGCGCCGTCGTAGTCGCGTGTGGCCAGCACGACACGACCGGCGGCTCCCGCACCGAGCTCGCGCACCTCGGTGTAGCCGGGGACCCCCCACTGCCCATCACCGTGCATAACGGTCTCCTCTGGAGTTGCTTGGGCCCCCACCCTCATCAAACGGTCCGTAGCTTAACCAGTGACACATACTTTCCGGCTACTGATGTGGGGAGAAGTCAGAATTGTCACTCCACGGTGCCAGGCGTGTCAGGGCTGGACTCGGGGTTGGGCGTGTCCTTCGTGGGCACGTCCTCGGGCTCGCACTTGGGCGTGGTCCCGCTGGCGCTGTCGCCGCCGTTGGCCGCCGCCGGGTCGGTGGCGGCCGTCACGGACCAGCTCGTGCCGCAGGGCAGCTCCGCCCGGTAGGTGAAGGTCTGGCTGTAGGAGGTGTCGCCGGACAGGGTGACCGACTGGGTGTCCGATCCCTCGCCGACCGAGAGCCGGACGGTGAGGCGTACCGGCTGGGTGTTGGCCGTGGTCACCGTGACCGGCGCGCTGATGCCGTTCCCCACGCGGACCTCGCCGATCCGCACCGAGCGCACCTGCGGCGGGCAGGGCGCCGAGGTGCGGTCCGTGGCCGTCCTGCCGCCCGCGGTGACCTGCACCGACAGCGTGGACCCGCACGGGCGCTCCTTGAAGGTGTGGCTGAACGTCTCGACGTAGGAGGTCCGGCCGCGCAGGGTCGCGGTGCGGGTGGCGACCGGGTCGCCGTTGATCGCGAAGCGGGCCGTGACCGGGATCTCCGCGGTGCCGGTGGCGACCACCCTGACCCGGGCGGTGGCGGTGCCGCTGGGCGCGGCGGGCAGGGAGAGGCCGACGCGCAGCCCGGTCACCCTGGTCGGGCAGGCGGGCACGGGCAGGGTCGCCGACCTGGCGCCGCCGGGCGCCGCGGGGGAGGTGGTGACGGTCAGCCGGACCGCGCCGCCGCACGGGCGCTCGCCCATCGACCAGCTCAGCGCGCGGGTGTAGGAGCGGGAGCCGCTCAGGGTCACGCGTTCGACGCGGCCGTTCGTGCCGGGCGCGGTCCAGCGCGCGGTGGCGGTGACGGCGCCGGTGCCGCTGGTGCCGAACGTGACCGTGCTGCGGGCGACCGTGCCGTCGACGGTGATCGCGCCGACGTTCACGCCGAGCACCGTGGTGGGCGGTGGCGACGGGTCCTCCGTGGTGGGCGGGTCCTCGGTCGGCGTCAGCGTGGTGGCGGGCGTCGTGGCGGGCGTGGTGGCGGGTGTCGTTGCGGGTCTTGTCGCGGGTCTTGTCGTGGGCCTGGTCGGCGGGGCGGTTCGGGTGCGGGTGGGCCTCGTGGCGGCCGGCTCCGTGGGTTTCGCCTCCGGCGAGCTCTGCGGCTCGACCTGCGGCGTGATCTGGGGCTCGGTCTCGGGCTCGGTTTCCGGTTCGGTCTCGGGGAGCGACTCCGGCTCGGTCTCGGGAACGGTGGGCGGGCCGGAGGCCGGCTGGGTGACCTCGGTCGGGGGCACGGCCGCGGCCGCGCCGATCGGCTGCTCGGCCGGCGGTTGCCGGTTGGCCAGCACGACCACCACCGCGACGGCCGCCGCCGCGGCGAGCGCGCCGCCCATGGCCACGCGGCGCACGTTCGAGCGCATGCCGCGGAACACCGTCCTGGCCAGCGACGTGGTCACCTCGGGCGGCGCCGACTCCGGCATCGGCCACAGGAGCGCGAGCAGGGCCACCAGCGCGGCCAGCCGCCGCCTGCCCCGCTCCTCCCAGTCCTCCCCGTACGCCGCTCTCGCCGCCGCCTCCAGTTCCTCCACGAAGGCCGGCGCGCTCGGCGGCCGGAGGGCGGGGTCCTTGGCCAGCCCGCGCCGGATCAGCTCGCGCACCGGCTCCGGCGCGTCGTGGAAGGGCACGGGGGCGTGCACGTGCTGGTAGCCGAGCACGCTCGGCTCCGTCGACCGGTACGGCCGGTGCCCGGTCAGGCACTCGAAGAAGACGGCCGTGGCCGCGTACACGTCGGTCGAGGGCGAGGCCGGCAGCCCCTCCCACAGCTCGGGCGCCATGTACGGCGGCGTCCCCTCGGGGTGCGAGATCGTGCCCTGCCGCACCGCGATGCCGAAGTCGACGAGCTTGCTGATCCCGTCGTCACGGACGAGCACGTTCTCCGGCTTGTAGTCCCGGTGGACCAGGCCGATCCCGTGCGCCCGCGCCAGGCCCAGCAGCGAGCCCTTCAGCACGACCAGCGCCGCCTCCGGCTCGGTCGCCCCGTGCTCGCGCATGAGCGCCCGCAGCGAGACGCCGTTGACCAGCTCCATCACGATGGCCGCGCCACCGGCGTCCTGGATGTACTCCCACAACGTGGCGATGTTCGGATCGCGCAGCGTGGTCAGCAGCCGCGCCTCCGACTGGAACCTGGCCAGGGCGGAAGGATCGTTCCGCAGGTCCTCGGACAGATATTTGATCGCGACCCTGACACCGGTCTCGTCGTGCACGGCCAGCGCGACCCGCCCGCTGGCGCCCACGCCGAGCGGCTTGATCTCCGTGTAACCGGGAGCACTCCACTCCATATGCCTCTCCCATCAGGAGCCGGCCCACCTGATGAGACGTGTGATCAAGGAGATGGGTTTTCCAGGTGGTTCCGGAATTATGGAACTACTCCCGATGGAGGATGTGAACAGGCGTATCGATACCTTCTGGGAGCACCGAATCCCGCTCGGGCTCGCCCCATGACGTGACCAGCGGCAGCACGCCCGCCCAGATCGGCAGCGCGTAGTCCTCCTCCTCGTCCTTCGGCCCGCCGCGCCGGATCTTGACCGACGCCTCCTCCAGCGACAGGGCCAGCACGGACGTGGCGGCCAGTTCCTTGCGGGAGGGCTGCCTGACGTAGTCCCACTGGCCGGGGGCGAGCTGCTCCGACAGGGCCCGCAGGCCCTCCATGCGCTCCTCGGGGTCCGTCACCAGCCGGGCGCGGCCGTAGATGACCGCCGAGCGGTAGTTGACGGAGTGGTTGAAGATCGAGCGGGCCAGCACGATGCCGTCGAGGTGCGTGACCGTGACGCAGACCTCGCCGCCGCCGCCCGCCCGCAGCGACGTGGCGCCCGTGGAGCCGTGCAGGTAGAGGGTCTCGCCGACGCGCCCGTAGCCGGTGGGCACGACCATGGGATGGCCGTTCACCACCACGCCCAGGTGGCAGATGAGGCCGGTGTCGAGCACCTCGTAGAGGTCGTTCCTGTCCGTGCTGCCGCGCTGCTTCTCGCGGCCCAGCGTGGTCCGGGGAGTGGTGGAGAGCATGATTCGACCGTAACGACGAAGTGGACCTATCCTGAAGGGCCACTATCGGCGCCTTCGTAGAGACCACTTCTGTGCGTACCCATGTTGACCTGCCCGTTTCCCTCTCGCGTGACTCGGCCGAGCCGCTCACCACGCAGCTCGCCGGCTGGCTGCGGCGCGCCATGCTGGACGCCACGCTGGCGCCGGGCGAGCGGCTGCCGTCCACCCGGGCGCTGGCGGCCCAGCTCGCGGTGAGCCGGACCGTGGTGACGGAGGCGTACCAGCAGCTCTACGCGGAGGGGTGGCTGGACGGGCGGCACGGCTCCGGCACGTTCGTGGCCGACATGGAGGCGGCGCCCAGGCCACCCGGGGAGAGCCCGTACGTGCCGGCCCCGCCGCCGCCCCCGGCCGACGGGATCAACCTGACGGCGGGCGAGCCCTGGGTGCGCGACTACGACAAGGCGGCCTGGAAGCGGGCCTGGCGCAGGGCCGGCGACCTGCCGCCGGGCGACGCGCCCGACCCGTACGGGCTGCCCCGGCTCAGAGAGCTGCTCGCCGACCACCTGAGGCGGGCCAGGGGCATGGCCGTCGGCCCGGAGAACATCCTGGTCACCAGGGGCACCGGCAACGGGCTCGACCTGTGCGCGCTGGCCCTGCTCGGCCCCGGCGCCCGGGTCGGCGTCGAGGACCCCGGCTACCACGTGGCCCGCACGGTGTTCGCGGCCAGGGGCGCCGACGTCGTGCCGTGCCCGGTCGACGAGGACGGCGTGATCGTGGACGCCCTGCCCGGCGACCTGCGCGTGCTCTACACCACCCCCGCCCACCAGTACCCCCTGGGCGGGCGGCTGCCGATCCCGCGCAGGGAGCGGCTGCTGGCCTGGGCCAGGAACGCGGGCGCGACGATCGTGGAGGACGACTACGACGCCGAGTTCCGCTACGACGTGGCCCCGCTGCCCGCCCTCTACGGCCTCGACCCCTCCCGGGTGGTGCTGCTCGGCACGCTGTCCAAGATCCTCGCCCCCGACGTGGGCGTGGGCTGGCTGGTCGGCGACCCCGAGCTGGTGAGCAGGATCGCCGGGCTGCGCCGCGCCGTGGCCGACCGCACCAGCGGCCCCGTGCAGCACGCCGTGGCCACCCTCCTCGAACGCGGCGACCTCGACCGGCACCTGCGCAGGATGCGCCTGGAATACGCGCGCCGCCGCGCCGCCGTCGTCGAGCTCCTCGGCCCCGTCTGCCGCCTGCACGGTGACACGGCCGGGCTGCACGTGCTGGCCGAGCTGCCCGCGGCCGTGGTGCCCGCCGTGGTGGAACGGGCCAAGGAGCGCGGTGTCCTGCTCGACTCCACCGCCCGCCACCACCACGGCGACCTGCGCCTGCACGGCCTGGTGATCGGCTACGGCTCCGCCTCGCTCGCCGACGTCAGGCGTGGCTGCCGCATCCTGGCCGGGCTGATCAGGGAAGCGGCGTAGGAGGCTCTAGGCGGCGCAGGATGGGGAGGGAGCGGGCGGTGTACATCGGGTCGACCGGGAGCACGTGCCGCGCCCACCAGCGGGCCGGGGCGGGGTCGGGGGAGTGCTCGGTGAAGGCGGGGGCGTAGTCGTCGTACGGGGGGTCGTACAGGTAGCCCGTGGCGACCCCGTGCCGCTCCAGCTCGGCGATGGCCGCGTCGCGGTCGCGGACGAGGAGCGGCACCCGGAACAGCGGGCGGGACAGGTCGTCGAGCACGGCCGGCGCGACCGTGGGCAGCTCGGCCAGGCGCTGCACGCCAGCCAGCCGGCGCGCCCGCTCACCGGGGACCTTGGCCACCCGCCTGCCCTGGTACCAGTGGGCCAGGCGGCCCCGGCGGGCGCGGTAGCGGTGCAGGTCGGCGCGTACCCAGGGGTCGAAGGGCGGCAGCGCGGGGACGTGCTTGAGCGCCGACTCCAGCCCGTCGGGGTCGAGGGCGATCCGGAAGCCCTCGCGCTCCTCCTGGAGGCCGAGCGCGCGGGCCAGCTTGAGCGCGGGGCGGACCAGGTCGAACTTGAGCGCCGCCTGCCGGACCATGGAGGTGGCCACGCTCATCGTGTCGGCCCACACCGAGCCGCGGGCCAGCAGGTCGTCGCGGGCGGCGGTCAGGGCCTCCAGGTCGGATGCGTGCTCGACGGCCAGCACGCCGCCCGACCCCGCCCCCGGGTGCTTGGAGAGGCTGAACACGCCCGCCTGGCCGAACGTCCCCAAGGGCCGGCCGCCGACGTCGGTCTCCATGGCGTGCGCCACGTCCTCGACGAGGACCTTTCCGGCGAAGGCGGAGACGTCGTCGGGCAGGCCGTACAGGTTCGTGGTCAGGACCGCGTCGACCGTGCCGAGATCGACCCGGGTGGCGTCGATGTTGCCGTCGCGCGGGGACAGCGGCGCGATCACCGGGCGCAGCCCGGCGGCCAGCACGAGGAAGAGGATCTCGTCGGCCGAGATGGGCGACATGAGGAGCCGTTGCCCGGGCACGCACCAGTGACGCAGCGCCAGATAGAGCCCGAGGCGGTTGGAGGGGAGCGACAGAACGTGACGACCTGTGCGCTCTGCGATGAGCTTCACCCTTGTAGGACAGTACGGAGTCGCCCGTAGGTTTTCAATGCCTTGTCAGCGGTTTTCAGGAGCAATGGGTTGGCCATCACCGTTGCGCGTGTTTTGCGCACCGGCACCCGCATCACCCAGTGCGCCGCAGCCGCCGGGCCGGTCCTGGCCACGCGGCCCTCGGCCACCTCGAGCTCGCCGGTCTTGAGCTTGTCCTTGTACTCCTTCTGGCCCCGGCCCATGTCGATCACCTGGATGCCGGCCTCGGCCGCGCGCTCGGCCATCGCCAGATGGTGGATGAGGCCGGGGGAGTATTTGGCGAAGCGGGTGTCGTAGGCGGGGAACCAGCCGACGAGCGTCGTCCGTGTACGCAGCCCGAAATGCCCCGCCATCGGCTCGCCGTTCACGTAGACCATGTCCAGCACCCCGGCGAAGGTTTCCGACTGGGTGGCCAGCAGCCGCTCGACCAGCTCCACGATCCATTTGTGCGAGAACCGGTCGGTACGGCCGGTGCGGCGGTATTGGTCGGTCTTCCAGCCCAGCAGCGTGTGCAGCGGCTCCAGGTCGGTGCACGCGTAGTCGTGGCGCAGCGGCCCGGCCTCGCGCTCCAGCTTGCGCGACTTGGCCAGCGTGGTCTTGTACGTCTTGCCGGAGTGCTGCCTCAGCGTCTCGGTGTAGCGCTCGTAGCCTTCGCGCAGGTCGATGATCGGCGACGGGTGCCGCTCGTGGCGCTCGTTGAGCATCGGCTGGCCGGACACCAGATGGTCGAACTCGTAGACCGCCAGCCCGCACGCCTTGATCAGCCGTGTCGGATCGAGGTCGAGGTCTTTGGCGTGGACCAGCCCCTGAGCGTCGGTCAGCCCGGCGGCCACCGGCTTGCCGATGCCCATGGGATGGCGCTCGAAGGGGAAGAATCCCACGATGTCGGGGCCGTCATGGATGACGGCGACTCTCACCACATCTCGGAGTTCGCCCACCGTGATGGTGAACTCTGGCGACAGGAAGGGGTTGTCGAAGGCGGCGTCCGCTTCCTGCAGAGCCCGCCATCGGCTCACTTCGGAGTCTCCCAGTTCACGCGGGAGGGCAAGGGTGACGCGCATGGGCTCCTACTGACGGCATGCCACTCGCTGTCCAGGATGCGGGCAGACGTGTAGAGCCAGGGTAAAGGATCAGGCCCGATGCTCATCTACGCAGGTCCGGAACGTTACATAACTGGCAGCTCGCGTTCGGGCCCGAGTGGCGTTCTAATGTGTGTTCATGACCGTACCTGGCATCGATCACGCCCGCCTGACCGAGTGGATGGGCAGGAACGTGCCCGACGCCGGTGAGCCCCTCACCGTCTCGCTGATCGCGGGCGGCCGGTCGAATCTGACCTATCTGGTCGAGGCCGGGGAGCGCCGGGTGGTGCTGCGCCGGCCGCCGCTCGGCCACGTGCTGCCCACCGCCCACGACATGCGGCGCGAGTGGCGGGTCATCTCCGCGCTGGCGCCGACGCCGGTGCCGGTGCCGGAACCGGTCGCCTTCTGCGCCGACGAGGACGTGATCGGCGCGCCGTTCTACCTGATGGCGTACGTGGACGGCGCCGCCGTACGGACGAGGGAGCAACTCGGCGACCCGACGCCCGGCCAGACGCGGCGGCTGTCGGAGCGGCTGGCCGAGGTGCTGGCCGCCATCCACGCCGTGGACTACCGCGAGGTCGGGCTCGGGGACTTCGGCCGGCCGGAGGGCTACCTGGCCAGGCAGCTCGACCGGTGGTGCCAGCAGTGGGAGCGCTCGAAGACCGCCGACCTGCCCGCGTACGACCGGCTCGTGGAGCGCCTGCGCGCACGGCTGCCCGCCGGGTCGGACAGCACGCTGGTGCACGGCGACTACCGGCTGGACAACACGCTCATCCGGCTCGGGGACCTGGAGATCAGGGCCGTGGTGGACTGGGAGATGTCCACGCTCGGCGACCCGCTGGCCGACCTGGGGCTGACGCTGACCTACTGGCATGATCGCGGCGACGAGGAGCGGGCGGGGATCCCGGTGGCGGGCGACGTGACGGTGGCGCCCGGGTTCATGAACGCGGCCGAGTTCGCCGCCCACTACGGCAAGGTGTCCGGGCGGGACATCGCGGACCTCGGGTTCTACGTGGCCTTCGGCAACTTCAAGCTCGCGGTCATCGTGGAGGGTATTCACGCCCGCTTCCGGCAGGGTAAGACCGTTGGAGAGGGATTCGATCGCATCGGGTCCGCCGTGCCCACCCTGATCACCCGCGCGCACCGCATGCTCGACCAGCCCTGAACCCCCATCCGTGAACCCCCGTCCCCGACGCCCTACCGGCCCCGAACACCGCGACCAGTCCTGAACGGCCAGACCTGCCCGCAAGGAGCGCCATGAGCACAGTTGCACTGATCACCGGAGCGGCGAGCGGCATCGGTGCCGCCGTGGCGCGCCGCCTGTCGGCGGGTGGCGTGAAATGCGTTCTCGTCGACCGTGACGCCGAGGGCGCCGAACGGCTGGCCAAGGAGGTGGACGGCGCCTGGGTGGCCGCCGACGTCAGCACCGAGGAGGCCTCGCTGGAGGCCGTGGCGCTGGCCGAGCAGCGCTACGGGCGGCTCGACCTGATGCATCTCAACGCCGGCATCTCCGGGCGGGTGGACCTGGAGGACTTCGACCTGGACCGCTACCGGCAGGTGGTCGGGGTGAACGTGGACGGTGTCGTCTTCGGCGTCCGGGCCGGCGTCCCGCTGCTCGCCCGCTCGGGAGGCGGCGCGATCGTGGTCACCTCGTCGCTGGCCGGGCTCGTGGCCTTCGCCGGCGACCCGGTGTACACGATGACCAAGCACGCCGTCGTCGGCCTGGTCAGGGCGCTGGCCGAGCCGCTGGCGGCCAAGAACATCCGGATCGGCGCGGTCTGCCCCGGCTTCACCGACACCCCGCTCGTGGCCGAGGCACGGGAGATGTTCGTCAACGCGGGCTTCCCGCTCCTGTCGGCCGAGGACGTGGCCGCCGCGGTCGAATCCGCCTTCTACGCCGAGACCCCTGGCACGCTCCTCATCGTGCAACCGGGGCGGCAGCCGGTGCCGTACCGTTATGCCGGTGTGCCCGGCCCCGCCGGCGGACAGCGGCCTCCGCCCACCACTTGACCGCAAGTCACCTGCAAGCCGGAGGCTTAGCGTGATAAGGGCCGGGCACTCTGTCCGGTCCTTATACGTTCGTGAACCTTTGTAGTGTCTCTGTAGGTTCGTGGACCCCCTTCAGGCAACTCGCGAGGATGAGGAGCGTTCAGTGATTCCGACCGACGGCCGGCACGCGCGCCGCCGATCGCCATGGCCCATCGCACTTGGAGCCGGCATTCTCGCGGTGGTCCTGGTGGCGGGCATCATGGTCTACGCCTCGATGCGGACTCAGGCCCGCAGCGGGTTCAAGGGCAGCGACGTGGCCACGAACATGCCCGCCCAGCCCGCGCCGGAGCTGGAGGAGCCGCCCGCGCTGACCGAGTGGCCGCGCTGGGGCATCACCCACACGCAGTTCAGCGCGGACAACGAGCCGCAGGACGTCGTGGAGCAGGCCAGGGGCGTGCTCGGCCGGGTCCCGATGCTGCAGAACCAGCACATCATGGGCTGGGGCGTCGGCAACCCGGAGCCCAGCCCCGGCCAGTACAACTTCCGCGACCTGGACCGGCGGCTGAAGTTCATGTCCTCCTCGCGGGCGCTGCCGGTGATCACGCTCTGCTGCGCGCCCGACTGGATGAAGGGCGGCCAGGCCGGGCGCACCGACTGGAGCAAGAACCACACGGTCGCCCCCGAACCGGAGCACTTCGACGACTTCGCCAAGCTTGCGACCCGGGTGGCCAAGCAGTATCCGACGGTCAAGCACTACCTGGTGTGGAACGAGTTCAAGGGCTTCTGGGACCCGAGCACGAACCGGTGGGACGCCGAGGGCTACACCGAGATGTACAACAAGGTCTACACGGCCTTGAAGAAGGTGAACAAGGACATCAAGGTCGGCGGGCCTTACATGCCGATCGAGAGCAAGTCGAGCGGCGGGCCCTCCGATTTGACGGGCGAATGGGGAACGGTCGACCAGCGGGCGCTCGACGCCATTCAATACTGGATCGACAACAAGAAGGGCGCCGATTTCATCGTGGTGGACGGGGCGTCCATGACGACCGACAACGGGAACGTTCCCAATGATTTCGTGGCCCAGCAGAAATTCAGCGCCATCACCACCTGGCTGCGGAAACAGAGCGGTGACCTGCCCGTATGGTGGGCCGAATGGTACGTCGAGCCGGAAAACGCCGGGTGGAGCGAGGACAAGCGCACCGCCGTGCAGGCGGTGACGATGATGGAGTTCGCCAAGAGCGGCGTCAACACGGCGCTTTACTGGAATCCACAGCAGAAGGACGAAGGAGAATGCCCCGGGTGTCTCTGGTCGCCGAAGGTGGGCGGGGAGTTGCCGATGGCGGGATTGCTCAGCGGATTCACCAAGTGGTTCCCCGCCGGAATGCGCGCGGAAGAAATCCAGTCCTCCGATCCACGGGTCAGGGCGCTCGGGCAGGAGCGTCAGGTCGTCATGGTGAACACCTCCGACCGCGACATCACCGCCACCGTGGACAACCGGCAGGTCACCCTGCGGCCCTACGAGATCAAGTGGTCGGGCCGGGGGGCGTAGCCGCGGATCGGCGGGGTCGTTCGTAGCTCCGGAAGGCCGCCCAGCAGGCCGCCAGAGCCACCGCGAACACCGGCAGCCAGGCCAGCCGGGCCAGCACCCAGTCCCCCGAGTCCGGGGCGGTGTGCAGGCCCGGCAGCGGGTGGCCGGCGAGCAGGCCGAGGGCGGTGACGGCGATCAGGGCGGTCTGGTGCCAGAGGAAGACGGTGATCGCCGACAGGTTGACCAGGGCGACCGCCGCCCAGGCGAGCGGCCGGGCGAGGGCCCGGCGCAGAGGGCCGAGCAGGAGCAGGGCCGCGCCGCACTGGGCCAGGCCGAAGGTGACCGCCGCCAGGGTGGGCGGGTCGAGGTTGGAGATCTCGGCGCCGGGCACGCCCACCATGGCCGCCGGATAGCCGCCCAGCACGACCAGCACGCCGGTGGCCGCGGCGCCGCCCGCCAGCAGCCCCCAGTTCGCCCGCGGGCCCCACGCGCCCCGGTTCCAGGCCGCGCCCAGACAGTACGGCACCAGCCACCCCGCCACGACGTTCACCGAGCCGAGCCAGGCGGGCCCGTCCAGCCCGTACCGGAGGAGGTCGACGAGCGCCACGGCGGCGAGCGGCCAGCCGGGGCGCAACCTGACGACCAGCGGGGTCGCCGCCGTCAGCAGGGCGAACACCAGCAGGAACCACAGCGGCGACCACACCAGCCCGGCCAGCGTGAGCACGGGCTCCACCCCGGTCCCGGCGGCGAGCATCGCGACCGCGATCGCCCCCCACACGGCCACCACGGCGGTGACGGGCCGGAACAGCCGCGCCATCCGCCCGCCCAGCCACTCCCGGTACGTCATCGGCGCGGTGGCGTGACCGCGCGCCGCCACCGCCCCGCCCACCAGGAAGAACACCGCGAGCGTCTGGAACAGCCACGACCCGGGGGCGAGCCCCGGCATCGCCCGCAGGGGGCTGGCCCCACGGATGTCGCCGCTGTCGGCCACCAGGGCGGTCACCAGCCAGTGGCCGAGCACCACGCCGGCGATGGCGAGCGCGCGCAGCCCGTCCAGCCCCCGGTCGCGCTCCGCCGGGGTGGCCGCGTCGATGCGGACGACAAGGTCACGCATCCGGGGCCGTCCCCGACACGATCGCGGCGATGTTGCGCAGGGGGAGGGAGCCGGGGCGCAGGTAGTCGCTGTGGCCGCCGTCGCCCGCCGCGAAGAGCCGGGTGCCGGCCCCGGGTGACATCGGGTCCATGCCCAGGCCCAGGGTGAGGAAGGGGAGCCGGAACTGCGCGTGCGGCACGGCGGCGATCCAGTCCCGGGTGCCGCGGGCGGCCCACACCGGGGTCGTCGTGCGCAGGGGGGTGGTGGTGCCGGTGCCGGCGGCGCCGTACAGGATGATGTTCGCCACGCCGTCCAGCCCGCCGGCGGCCCGGCCGCAGGCCACGGCGCCGTAGGAGTGGCACAGCAGGGAGACCCTGGAGGGGCCCAGCTCGCGTACGAGGGCCCGTAGGCCGGGCACGGCCTCGTCGGCACGGTCAGGGGTCAGGACGGCGGCGCTGAGCGTCTGCGGGGTCCTGTAGCCGAGCCAGGCGACGACGGCGGCGCTGTCGCCCAGTTCGCCCTGGAGCGCCTTGGCGTCGGCGTGGAGGCGGCCGTACCGGTCGATGCTGGTGTCGGTGCCGGGCACCAGGACGACGACCCGCCCGGCCCCGGCCAGGTCGCCGAAGACCTCCGCGCTGCGGCCCCCGTCGCGGCCGTCGAAGAACAGGAAGCGGCGCGCGGGGTCCGCCATCGCGCGCAGCGCCTCGGCCCGGCGCCGCTGGCCGTGCCCGGCGGCCATCCGCTCGGCGGCCAGGAGGTTGTGGCGGGCGGCGGCGTACCGGGCCTCCGTGAAGCCTCCGGGCGCGGCCGCGGGCACGGGGGCCGGGACCTCCGTGCCCGACATCGGCGCGGCCACCGAGACGGCGACGAGTGTGGTGAGCAGGATGCGGCGCGGACCAGTGAGCATGGGGCGAACCTATGGATCACGCCCTGTGGTCGTCGTCCCGCTGAGGAGTGCATCCGCGGCGTAGCTCTGGAGTATTACGCGGGGCAGGCGCGACCCTCCGCGACGCCGCCGGGGGTCAGGGTTCGAGCCCGAAGTGCGGCAGGCAGGGCTCCAGGCCGTGGATCTCCACCGGGACGGGCGCGGTGAAGTTCTCGCGCTCGAGGAGGAGGAGCTGCTGGACCCCCCGCCGCCCCTGGATCTGCTGGACCATCGTCCCGTTCGGCCGGTAGCCGAGCTTGCGGGAGACGCCCAGCGAGGCCGGATTGTCCAGGAACGCGCCGGAGACCGCCGTCAGGGCGCCCAGCCCGGCGAAGGCCAGGTGCAGCACGGCGGCGCGCATCTCGGTGCCCAGCCCCTCACCCTGGTACGCGCGTCCCAGCCACGACCCCGTGTGCACCTCCCGCGTGACCGCGAAATCCCGGCCCGACATGTCCTGCGTGCCCACCACCCGGCCCTCGTGGACGACGACGAAGTTGCAGCACCAGTGCTCCGGCTGCCACCGGGCGATGACGCCGAGCTGGTAGCGGATCACGTTCGCGCCCAGCTCCCCGGCGGGCGCGTCGGTCCACGGCACGCCGAACGGCATCCGGTCAGGGGCGTGGACGCCTTCCAGGGCGCGGTCGGCCAGCTCGTCGAGATCGTCGAGCGAGGGCATCCGCAGTTCGAGGCGGGGTGTGGTCAGACGCAGGTCGAGTACGGGCCAGTTGCGCATGCCGGTCCATTGTTCCGGTTCGCGTCGCCGGGCTCATCTCAATTAACGGGTCTGCGCCAGTACGTCAGGAAACGCAGCAACCACTCCACCGGGCCGTACCGGTGGCCCTTGAGCCACCATCGGCTGTAGAGGACCTGCACGGTGAAGAGGGCGAGCGCGATCAGCACCTCCAGCGGCGGGCTGACCCGGTCCACGAGCGCGAGCCCGTACCCGGTGAAGATCAGCGAGCAGACCAGCGACTGCGCCAGATAGTTGGACAGCGCCATCCGGCCGGGCGCCGCCAGCGCCCGCCCGAGCCGCGGCAGGTGGGGCAGCAGCCGCAGGAACGTCGCCGCGTACGCGGCCGCCAGCAGCGGGGCCGTCACCAGGTCCACCGCCTCGCCCCAGAACTTGTGCACCGCGCCGCCCCACGCCGACAGCGTGTAGAAGAATGCGCCGGGCAGCCCGACCGTGAACCCGATCCACTGCAGCCTGCGCAGCGTCCCCGTGTGCTTCGACAGCTCGCGCAGGGCGCCCAGCTTGCCGACCGCCAGCCCGATCAGGCACGCGGCCAGCACGGCGGGCCCCTGGAAGACGACGCGGAGCACGATGATCAGCGACAGCTTCCTGAGGTGCTCGGAGACGATCTGCCAGAACCCGCCGCCCAGCGCCGTGTCCGACGCGGCGGCCTCGGCGGTCCCGTCCGCGACCGTGCCCGACATGTCCAGGCCGGCCGTGGCCAGCACCGCCAGCAGCACGAAGCCGAGCGCCAGCAGCAGGGTCAGCGCCACGGCCAGCAGCACCGCCGTCCGCGGCCTGATCCGGTGGAAGACCAGCAGGGCCAGCCCGACGGCCGCGTACGTCGTGAGGATGTCGCCGGGGAACAGCAGCACCGCGTGCGCCAGCCCGAGCAGCAGCAGTCCCGCCAGCCGCCGCAGGAACATCGGCGCGAAGGGCCGCCCCTGCCGTCGCGCCGAGTCGACCTGCAGCGTGAAGCTGTAGCCGAACAGGAACGAGAACAGCAGGTAGAACTTGTTCTCCAGGAACAGCGTCACGACCCAGCGCACGCCCCAGTCCAAGGAGGAGTGGAACGCCGGCTCCGCCAGCCCGGCCATCCGGTAACCGGAGGCCAGGAAGGCGATGTTCACGACGAGGATGCCCAGCAGCGAGAAGCCGCGCAGGGCGTCGACGGACGCGATCCTCGCTGCCGCGAGGCGTGCGTCCGGCGTTACGGGAAATGTCTCCTGTGTCCTCATCAGGAGACATCCTCCCGCACAACCTGAGTGTTACCTGTGAATTCAGTTATTTTGGGCGATATAGATGAACCGCTCGATGATCACTGCTAGCGCCACCGCGAAGGCCGGGATCGCCAGGAACAGCAGGCGCTTGCGCGCCCGCGGCGCCCGGTTCGGCCCGTTGAGGCGGATGATCTCGTAGCCGAACAGCGCGACCCAGGTCACGGCCAGCGCGCCGATGCCCACCGGTGTCCAGGGCGAGGTGGGGTCGCCACGCCCCTTGTACGGGTTCGGCTCCGGGATCTCGGTGCCCCTGACGAACTTCTTCCAGGTGTAGAGCGCCGCGTCCTCGTTGGCGAACACCCGCTTCAGATCGGGCGACTTGTCGAGCGCCGCCCGGTAACGCTCGCCCCAGTCCGCCGGGTAGCCCTCGTTGAGCTGCAGATAGCTGACCTGGCCACGGCTCACCATCAGGTAGGAGTTACGCGGCTGCTCCTTCAGCTTCTGCACCGAGTCCGCGATCACCGTCGGATCCTTGTGCACCAGGGCCTGCGTGCCGAAGTTGACCCGCTCCACGTCCCGCTCGCCCCACGGCAGCGTCGGCGTGACCTCCGGCCCCACCTTGGGCACCAGGTAGAGCACCCGGGCACTCGGCTTGTCGTGGTTGTAGACGTAGTGCAGGGCGGCCACCTCGCCGGTGGTGACCCGCTCGAACTTCTCGTTGCCGTACCTCGCCAGCAGGAACGCCATCGCGAACATGATCGCGAAGCACGCCGCGAGCACGACCGAGACCTTCCTGGTCAGCTCGGGGTTGAAGCGCACGTTCCGCTTGCGCAGCGGCACGGTCTCCTCGCGGACGTCCGCGCTGTCGGAGGGCAGGTTCGGGAAGAACGCGTACGCGGCCAGCAGGCAGGCGCCCGGCAGCGCGAACATGTAGATCCGCAGCCCGATCTCGCCGCCGTAGCTCTGCAGCCCCAGCGCCAGCACCGGCACGCACAGCAGGATCAGCGCCGACCGGTCGAACACCCCGCGCCGCAGCCGCCTGAACAACCCCGCCGCCGCGCAGCCCAGGATCACCACGAGAATGCCCAGCCGGGCCTGCAGCACCAGCGCGTGCGCCGGGTCACTGCCCTCGACCCGGTCGGAGGTGTTGGTGCGCAGGTTCTGCAGGATGTTGCCCAGGCCGCCGAAGATCGTGTCGATCTGGCTCGACCAGAAGCCGACCGTCATGTAGCTGATCCAGGCCAGCACGATCAGCCCGAAGAAGAACGGCAGCGCCCACGTCAGCGAGGTCCGCCTGAACAGCAGGAACGCCGTCACCACGCCGAGCATCATGAACGGCGTGATCTGGTGCGAGGCCACCGACGCCACGAACAGCGCCACCAGCATCATCAGCATGAGCAGCTTGTCGGCGCGGTAGGTGCCGGTGTTGGCCAGCTCGCCCGGCGTCATCGCGTCGAGCCTGCCGAGCAGCTTGCGCAGGCCCTTGGCCGGGATCGGCTTGGTGCGCGGCTCCACCCGCCCGAACCATCGCAACAGGATCGCCACGAACGCCAGATAGAGGGCGAAGGTGAACCCTTGGGGCGAGAAGTAGTCCTGCCCGATCCACTGCACCAGCACGAACAGCAGCGCCGCGAACCACCGGGCCCGCGTGGTCGCCACGACCTGACGCAGGATCAGCACGAAGGGGAGCAGGTAGAGCAGGTTCGACAGGAGCGGCGTCCACTGCAGGATCGTCGTCATGTCGTCGATGCCGGCCGCCTTCGTCACGAAGGCGAACAACGCGAAGTATCCCGGCCAGCCCATACGGGCGTCGATGCTGATCGCGGTCTCACCGGTCCTGCCGATGAACTCCACGAAACCGGCATGGATGTACGCCGTGGGGAAGCGCGGCTCCTCGGCCACCAGCGCGCCCGCGCCGTGCAGGGCGAAGGTGAGGGCGGCGATCTGGAACAGCAGGAGGAACTTGCGGTCCGTGCTCTGGGCGACCGTGACGAAGAACGACACGAGCATGATCAGGATGGCGATGAACGCGGTCGCCGGCAGCGCCGAGATCAGCCCCAGGCCGTCGATGTCGGCCGGATCCACGCCGCGCATGGGGCCGGGGGCGACCTTGAGGGCCAGGACGTACATGACGAGGCCCTCGAGGACCAGCAGCACGGGCAGCCACTTGGGCGCACTCGCAATCAACGCCCCGATCCGCGCCCCGAGCGTCCGAGGCTTGGCCACGGCCTGCTGCGGCGCTCCACCCCGCTGACCCCCGCCGGGGGCCGGCACCCCCTGGGCCGGCGCACTCCGAGGAGGCGCGCCTTGAGGTGGCGCGCTCGGTGAGGTGCCGGGCGACTGCAACGGCTGAGCGGGCTGCACGAGCCCGGCCAGCCCCCGCGGCTTCCCACCCGCCTGCGCAGCACCCGCCTGCGCAGCACCAGACGCCGCCCCGGCCGCAGTACCGGCCGCCGTGCCAGCCGCCGCCCCGGTGGGCGCCGTGCTGCCGGGCGTCGTGCCCCCGGTGGGCGCCGTGCCGGTGGTCGCCCCGCCGGCCAC